>NZ_PQLN01000050.1:0-35462 GCF_002919855.1 Aeromonas sp. ASNIH8
GGCAATGCTGTTCACTTAAGAGAATTTGAGTTCCAGTCCACGTAGTATCAGGACAAAAAATCGAGGGAGGCATGATGCCTCCCTCTTTCTATTGCAAGCCCCGCTGGATAAAGGCTGGAGGAAGATCGACTGGACACAGCCTTGCCCCCTCAACTCAAATCCAATTTATGAATAATCAGTCAAAAAAGTGCTTATCTGAACAGCATTGCGCATCTGCGGGGCTTGAGTCTCCGTCACTATGCGGCGCTTAGCCTATGGTCATCAGGCTGGCGTTGCCACCGGCGGCGGCGGTGTTGACCGAGAGGGCGTGCTCGATGAGCAGGCGCTCCAGCGGGATGTCGGTCTCGCCGCGATGCAGGCCGTGCACACCGATGATGGCGCCGTTACGGGCTGCCTGGCGCGCGGCGGCGAGCTTGCTCACCTCCCGCAACTGATCCGAGTCGCCGTGGTGCAGCAGGGCATCGAAATCCGTCTCCCCCGTGGCCCAGTCCGCCACCAGCGCAATGGGATCCCGCACCTCGGTCGGCAGGGAAGAGAGCAGGGCGCGTGTCTGGGCATCGTCCGGCAGCAGCACCTGGCTGCCGACCGCCAGACAGGCGGCCAGCTGGGCCAGCAGGTCGGCCTTCTCCTGGGCAAGACAGAGCACCCGTTCCCGGGGCAGCAGGCTGTAGCTGTTGCGCTCGCCGGTGGGGCCGGTCAGCAGCTGGGTACGGCCGCTCTGGGAGAGCGCGGCGTAGTGATCGCACAGGGCGGCGAGGGCCGGATCCTGCTTGCTCGCCCAGTCGCGCAGGGCCACGAGGGGGGCTTTCGCCTCGGCATGCAGGGCACCGGACTCCTGGTGCAGCTGGTTGGCCACCGCTTCCTGGGGACGGGCGCCGAGCAGGCGATACATGTAGAGCGGGCCACCGGCCTTGGGACCGGTGCCGGAAAGCCCTTCCCCACCGAAGGGTTGCACCCCGACCACGGCGCCCACGATGTTGCGGTTGACGTAGAGGTTGCCCACCTTGGCCACGTTCACCACCTGGGCGATGGTCTCGTCGATGCGGGTATGAACACCCAGGGTCAGGCCGTAGCCGCTGCCGTTGATCTGCTCGAGCAACTCCCCGAGCCGGGTGCGCGGGTAGCGGACCAGGTGCAGCACAGGGCCGAACACTTCGCGTCCCAGTTCGTCCAGGCTGTCGAGCTCGATCAGGGTCGGCAGCACGAAGGTGCCGCGGCTGCAGGCATCCCCCTGGGTGCGGGCGATCTGGTGCACTTTGCGCCCCTTGTCGCCCATGGCCTTGATGTGGCGCTCGATGTTGGCCTTGGCCTCGGCGTCGATGACGGGACCGATGTCGGTGGAAAGGTGCTCGGGGCTGCCGACCTTGTACTCGGCCATGGCGCCCTTGAGCATCCGGATCACCCGATCCGCCACGTCATCCTGCACGCACAGCACTCGCAGGGCGGAGCAGCGCTGACCGGCGCTGTCGAACGCCGAGGAGATGACATCCATCACCACCTGTTCGGTCAAGGCGGAAGAGTCGACGATCATGGCGTTCTGGCCGCCGGTCTCGGCGATGAGGGGAATGGTGCGACCCTGGGCGTCGAGGCGACCGGCCAGGTTGCGGGAGATGATGCCCGCCACCTCGGTGGAGCCGGTGAACATGACGCCGCGCACCCGTTCGTCCGCGATGAGCGCCGCACCCACGATCTCACCACGGCCCGGCAGCAGTTGCACCGCACCGGCGGGAACCCCCGCTTCCAGCAGGATGCGCACCGCTTGTGCCGCGATGAGGGGGGTCTGCTCGGCAGGCTTGGCCAGCACCGTATTGCCGGCGGCCAGGGCCGCACACACCTGGCCGCTGAAGATGGCCAGCGGGAAGTTCCAGGGGCTGATGCAGACCACTGGGCCGAGCGGTCTGTGGGTGTCGTTGGCGAAGTGGTTGCGCGCCTGGGCGGCGTAGTAGCGCAGGAAGTCCACCGCTTCGCGCACCTCGGCGATGGCGTTGGCAAAGGTCTTGCCGGATTCGCGAACCAGCAGGCCCATCAGGGGTTGCAGTTCGGATTCCATCAGATCGGCAGCCCTGTCCAGCACGGCGGCCCGCTCGGCTGGCGGGGTGGACTGCCAGATCTGGCCGCTCGTGAGGGAGCAGGCGAGCGCCTTGTCCACCAGCGCTACCGTGGCTTCGCTCACCTGACCGACGACATCGCGGTGATCCGCCGGGTTGAGCACGGGCTGGAACTGGGTCGGCGCCTCGGTGTCGCAACCCAGCATGGGCACGGCCTGATAGGCGGTGTTGGTGCTGGCGAGCAGGGCGGCGGAGAGTGACCCCAGGCGGTGCTCGTTCGCGAGATCCAGACCTGCGGAGTTCGGGCGGGCCTCGCCGTAGAGATCCCGTGGCAGGGGGATGCGCGGATGGGGCAGACCCAAGGCCCCTTCACGGGCGGCCATCTGCTCGATCTGCTGCACCGGATCCTGCACCAGATCCGAGAGGGAGATGTTGTTGTCCGCGATGCGGTTGACGAAGGAGGTGTTGGCCCCGTTCTCCAGCAGGCGGCGCACCAGGTAGGCGAGCAGGGTCTCGTGGCTGCCCACCGGGGCATAGATGCGGCAGGGGCGACCCAGCTTGCCGTCGGCCACCTTGCCGACCACCTGTTCGTAGAGCGGTTCACCCATGCCGTGCAGGCACTGGAACTCGTACTGACCCGGGTAGTAGTTCTGACCCGCCAGCTGATAGATGGCAGACAGGGAGTGGGCGTTGTGGGTGGCGAACTGGGGATAGATGGCCTCGGGCACCGCCAGCAGCTTGCGGGCGCAGGCGAGGTAGGAGACGTCCGTGTAGGGCTTGCGAGTATAGACCGGGTAGCCTTCCAGCCCTTCCTGCTGGGCGCGCTTGATCTCGCTGTCCCAGTAGGCGCCCTTCACCAGACGGATCATCAGGCGGTGACGGCTGCGCTTGGCGAGATCGATGACGTAGTCGATCACATAGGGGCAGCGCTTCTGGTAGGCCTGGATGACGAAGCCGATGCCGTTCCAGTCGGCGAGGGACGGATCGAAGCAGAGCTTCTCCAGCAGATCGAGGGAGATCTCCAGCCGATCGGCCTCCTCGGCGTCGATGTTGATACCGATGTCATACTGCCTGGCGAGCTGGGTCAGGCCCAGCAAGGTGGGGTAGAGCTCCTCCATGACGCGATCGTACTGGGCGCGGCTGTAGCGCGGATGCAGGGCGGAGAGCTTGATGGAGATGCCCGGCCCCTCGTAGATGCCGCGACCATGGGAGGCCTTGCCGATGGCGTGGATGGCCTGCTCGTAGGAGGCCAGATAGCGTTTGGCGTCCTCCTCGGTCAGGGCCGCTTCCCCCAGCATGTCGTAGGAGTAGCGGAACCCTTTGCTCTCCATGCCGCCTGCGTTCGCCAGCGCCTCGGCGATGGTCTCGCCGGTGACGAACTGCTCACCCATCAGGCGCATCGCCATGTCGACGCCCTTGCGGATGAGCGGCTCACCCCCCTTGCCGATGAGTCCCTTGAGGGAGCTGTTCATGCCCGCCTCGTTGTGGGTGGCCACCAGCTTGCCGGTGATGAGCAGACCCCAGGAGGCCGCGTTGACGAACAATGAGGTGCTCTGGCCCAGGTGCTGGCTCCAGTTGCCGCCGCTTATCTTGTCGCGGATGAGGGCATCCCGGGTCGCCTTGTCGGGGATGCGCAGCAGCGCCTCCGCCAGGCACATCAGGGCCACCCCTTCCTGGGAGGAGAGGGAGAACTCCTGAAGCAGCCCCTGCACCAGGCCCTGACGGCCGCTGGCGCTCTTCTGGTTGCGCAGCTTCTCGGCGATGCCCATGGCCAGCTTCTGGGTCGCGTCAGCCTTCTCCTTGGGCAGACGGGCCTGCTCCAGCAGCATGGGGACGGCTTCGGTCTCGGGGCGGCGATAAGCCCCCGTGATGGCGGCCCGCAGCACGGACTGGGGCAGAATGCTCTCGGCAAACTCGAGGAAGACCTGGATGCCCTGCTCGGTCAGGGTCTCGACGGCCTCTTCCCCGGCGGCGGCAGCCAGCCCGGAGTGCTCGGGCGGGGTCAGACCGCGATCCAGTTGCTCCAGATAGGTGAAGATGGCTTGCTTGATCAGCCAGTGGGGAGTGCGATCCAGGGTCTGCGCAGCCTGTTTGAGGCGGTCGCGGGTCGCTTCATCGAGTTTGACGCCGAGGGTGGTAGTGGCCATGGGACTTCCTGTGTCTAGAAGGTAACAATATTACCGGACGGTTAAATTTCGCCGATGATGGTGCAACCAGGTGCAACCTTCAAGCAAGAAATTTTAATGTATTGGTTACATTGTTGAATTCTTCCATGAATCCGGTCTCTATCAGGCTCCTTTCAAGCCCGCCGCTTGTCCGCTTTTCACAGTATTATTAATGGGTTGGCAATGCATCTTATGAATGCTGATGTGAGGTGCAACCTCTTGTAAATGTGGTTGCACTTTTGGGGGTTAGACCGAGGCGGGGCGGTGATCACGGCTCCCCATGCGGGGAGGGGGACCGGATCGCCACCTGACGGTGCCCCGTGCTCTTCTATGCTGTTAGCTGGCCACAGGGGCCAGCTATCGGTGACAAGGAGAAACCCATGGCGCGTGTCAGTACCTATCTCAATTTTGCCCGGGAGACGGAGGCTGCCTTCCTCTTCTATCGCGAAGTGTTCGGCGGTGACTTCAGCGGCCCCATCCACAGGTTCAAGGAGTCCCCGGGTTGCCCGGGCCAGCCCCCTTTGTCGGAGGAAGACGGGGAGCTGGTGATGCATGTGGCCCTGCCCATCCTTGGGGGCCACGTGCTGATGGGCACGGATGCTCCGGCCAGCATGGGGTTCACCCTGGTGCAGGGCAACAACAGCTACCTCAACCTGGAGCCGGACAGCCGGGGCGAGACCGATCGCCTGTTCGCAGCCCTGGCCGAGGGAGGCAAGGTGGAGATGCCGCTGGCGGAGATGTTCTGGGGTGACTATTTCGGATCCCTGGTGGACAAGTTCGGCACCCACTGGATGTTCAACTGCCAGAGCAAGACCTGACGGCAGATCTGCAATGAAAAGGGCGCCATGGCGCCCTTTTCATCTTTATTGCCCATCACTGTCCCTATTTGCTGCGCCCCGCCACCTGCGGTGGTATGCCCCGGGTATGGGATTGCCGTGCGCTGCGCTGCCTTATGACGTGCGACCCACCATGTCAGCGGGGATCACCCAGGCATCGAACTGCTCCGCGCTGAGGTAGCCCGAGGCAATGGCCGCCTCCCGCAGACTCAGTCCCTGATGGTGCGCCCGCTTGGCGATCTCGGCCGCCTTGTCATAGCCGATATGGGGGTTAAGGGCCGTCACCAGCATCAGGGAGCGGGAGAGCAGATCGTCGATCCTGGCCTGGTTCGGGGTGATGCCGACGGCGCAGTGGTCGTGGAAGCTCTGCATGCCATCCCCCAGCAGCCGCACGCTCTGCAGGACGTTGTAGGCGATCATGGGCCTGAACACGTTGAGCTCGAAGTTGCCGCTGGCACCGCCGATGTTGATGGCCACATCGTTGCCCATCACCTGGGCGCAGAGCATGGTGAGGGCCTCGCTCTGGGTCGGGTTGACCTTGCCGGGCATGATGGAGGATCCAGGCTCGTTCTCGGGGATGAGCAGCTCCCCCAGCCCGCTGCGGGGGCCGCTCGCCAGCCAGCGCACGTCGTTGGCGATCTTCATGAGGGAGGCTGCCAGCGTCTTGAGCGCACCGTGGGCGTGAACCTGGGCGTCACTCGCCGCCAGGGCCTCGAACTTGTTGGGGGCGCTCACCAGCGGCAGGCCGGTCTGCTCGGCCAGGGTCCTGGCCACCGCCTCGGCAAAGCCGGGAGGACAGTTGAGGCCGGTGCCTACGGCGGTGCCGCCGAGCGCCAGCTCGCACAGATGGGGCAGGGCGGCCCGTAGATGGCGCTCCCCCTGTTCAAGCTGGGCGACCCAGCCGGAGATCTCCTGGCCCAGGGTGAGGGGAGTGGCATCCTGCAAATGAGTGCGGCCAATCTTGACGATGTGGTCGAAGGCGGCGGCCTTGCCTGCCAGGGTCTGCTTCAGGGCTGCGAGGGCTGGCAGCAACCGCTGCGTGATGGCGGTGACCGCCGCCAGGTTCATGGCGCTCGGAAAGACATCGTTGCTGGACTGGCTCTTGTTTACCTCGTCGTTGGGATGCACCAGCCGCGCTTCCCCCCGGGGGCCGCCGAGCAGTTCGCTGGCCCGGTTTGCCAGCACCTCGTTGAGGTTCATGTTGGTCTGGGTGCCGGAGCCGGTCTGCCACACCATCAGGGGAAACTCGGCGTCGTGCAGGCCGCGCAGGATCTCGTCGGCGGCGGCCATGATGGCCTGGGCCTTGCGGGCCGGCAGCAGCCCCAGGGCGTGGTTGACCCGGGCGCAGGCGGACTTGATGCGGGCCAGGGCATGGATGATCTCCATGGGCTGGCGCTCCCCCGAGATGTTGAAGTGATGCAGGGAGCGCTGGGTCTGGGCCCCCCAGAGCCTGTCCGCCGGGACGGCTATCTCCCCCAGGCTGTCCCGCTCCATCCTGATATCCATGACGTGTCTCCTGCCGTTGAGGTGGTGGCACCCAGCATGAACCCAAACGGCGGCCGGGGCCAGCTTGCACATGGATACGCTTCGCATATAATAAGTAAAGCTTACTATATAGGTTGCATATCATGAACAAACAACCGGACACCCTTGGCTTTCTCATCGGCGACGTCCAGCGCCTGATGCGCCGCCAGTTCCAGCAGCAGCTGGAGGGAAGCTGCCTCACCCTGGCCCAGGCCAGGGCTCTGGTGCACATTGCACGCAGCGAAGGGATCCGCCAGGTGGATCTGGCGGAGCGGCTCGACATCCAGCCCATCACCCTGGCCCGTCAGCTCGATCAGTTGGCGGAGAGCGGCCTGGTGGAGCGGCGCAGCGACCCCCATGACAGGCGGGCCTATCAGCTCCATCTGACCGAAGGGGCCGCCCCCTATCTGGCGATGATCAAACAGGCGTCCGATCTGGTGCATCAGAGGGCCATCGGCGAGCTGGGGGAGGAGGCGACCGAGGCGCTGTGCCGCTCCCTCAAGATCCTGCGTGCCAACCTCGGCCACCTCTGATGCTTTCCTGTGATGCCAACCAACGTGGAGCCATATCATGACCACTGATTCCCCCTCTTCCTCCCGTCCCGCCGCCAACCGGCGCCGCACCCGCCTGCTGTTGCTGGTGGTGGTGCCGGCACTGGCCCTGATCGGGGCGGGCGTTATCTACCTGCAGGGCGGGCGCTATGTGGAGACGGACAACGCCTATGTGAAGGCGGACAAGGTCCCCATCAGCACCGAGGTGCTGGGCCGGGTGGCCAAGGTGTTCGTCGAGGAAAACCAGCAGGTCCGGGCTGGCCAGCCGCTGTTCGAGCTGGATCAGGAGTCCTTCCGGGTCGCCGTGGCCAAGGCCGAGGCGGAACTTGCCAAGGTGCGCACCGATCTGGTGGCGCTGCAGACCAGTTATCGCGGCCAGCAGGCGGAGATCGCCGTGGCCCGCACCCGCCATGCCTATGCCCTGAAGGAGGAGCATCGCCAGGCGGATCTGGTGACCAGGCACTTCACCTCCACCGCCAATTACGACGATGCCCGCCAGCTCACCATACAGACCGCCCAGCAGCAGGTGGCGCTGGAGGAGGGGCTCAAGAAGATTGAAGCCTCCCTCAGCGGGGACGTGAACCTGCCGGTGGAGCAGCAGCCCGCCTATCAGGAGGCCGCGGCCGAGTTGGCCAAGGCCAGGCTGGATCTGGCTCGCACCACCATCTATGCCCCCGCCAACGGCATCGTCAGCCAGTTGCCCAAGCCCGGCCAGTACAATCTGGTGGGCATGACCGCCATGATGCTGGTGGAGACCGACACCCCCTGGGTGGAGGCGAACTTCACCGAGACGGAGCTGACCCATGTGCAACCTGGCCAGAAGGTGGACATCAGTGTGGATACCTACCCCGATGCGCACTGGACCGGGGTGGTGGAGAGCCTGAGCCCGGCCACAGGCTCCGAGTTTTCGGTGATCCCGGCCCAGAACGCCACCGGCAACTGGGTCAAGATCGCCCAGCGGGTGGCAGTGCGGATCAAGCTGGATTCGGGAGCGGATCTGCCCACCCTGAGGGCGGGTCTGAGTGCCACCGCCGAGATAGACACCGGCCATCAGCGCACCCTGCCTGGCCTGTCAGGTCGAGGTTGATATGACGAGCGCAGCCACAGGGCAGGCAGACCAGGCTTCCCGTCGCACCTTCATCACCCTGTCGGTGATGGTGGCGACCATCATGCAGGCGCTGGACACCACCATCGCCAACGTCGCCCTCCCCCACATGCAGGGAGCCATGGGGGCGACCCAGGATCAGATCTCCTGGGTGCTCACCTCCTACATAGTGGCGGCCGCCATCTTCATGCCGCTGACCGGTTTCATCTCGGCAAGAATTGGCCGCAAAAGGCTGTTCATGTGGTCGGTGGCGGGCTTTACCGTTGCCTCCATGCTGTGCGGCGCGGCCCAGAGCCTGGATCAGATAGTGCTGTTCCGCCTGCTTCAGGGGATCTTCGGTGCCAGCCTGGTGCCCCTCTCACAGGCGGTGCTGCTGGACACCTATCCGCCGGAGAAGCACGGCTCCGCCATGGCGCTCTGGGGGATAGGGGTCATGGTGGGCCCCATTCTGGGGCCGTCGCTGGGGGGCTGGCTCACCGAGTACTACAACTGGCGCTGGGTCTTCTACATCAACCTGCCGTTCGGCCTGCTGGCCTGGTTCGGACTTGCCGCCTTCATCGAGGAGACGAAGATCGATGCCAGCCGCCGCTTCGATCTGCTGGGGTTCGCCCTGCTGAGTCTCGGCATCGGGGCGTTGCAGATGGCGCTGGACAGGGGAGAGTCCCAGAACTGGTTCGCCAGCCGGGAGATCGTCATCGAGACCGCCCTGATGGTGATGGCGTTCTACCTCTTCGTGGTGCATATCTTCACCCACCCGCACCCCTACATAGAACCGGCCCTGTTCCGGGATCGCAACTTCAGCGTCGGTCTGCTCTTCATCTTCATCGTCGGCATCATCTTGCTGGCGACCATGACGCTGCTGCCTCCCTTCATGCAGGGGCTGATGGGTTACCCGGTGATCGACGTGGGTTACCTGCTCGCCCCGCGCGGGGTGGGCACCATGGTTGCCATGATGCTGGTGGGCAGGCTGTCGGGCCGGGTGGATGCCCGCTACCTCATCCTGTCAGGGCTGCTGCTCACCAGCTTCTCCATGTGGGAGATGACCCTGTTCAACACGGATATCGGCAGCTGGGACATAGTGCGCACCGGCATCATCCAGGGGCTGGGGCTCGGCTTCATCTTCGTGCCCCTCTCCACCATCACCTTTGCGACCCTGGCGCCGCGCTATCGCAACGAGGGGACGGCGCTGTTCAGCCTGGTGCGCAACATCGGCAGCAGCATCGGCATCTCGGTGGTGATCACCTATCTGGCCCAGCGATCCCAGATGAACCACGAGGCGTTCGCCGCCTACATCACCCCGTTCAATGTCAACCTGCATCAGGGCGGGGGCATGGCGGAGCTGATGACGCCGAAGGGGCTGGCCATGATCAACGGCGAGGTGACCCGGCAGGCCAGCCTGCTCGCCTATCTGCAGGATTTTCGCCTGATGATGTGGGTCAGCCTGTGCGCCGTGCCGCTGGTGGTGTTGCTGAGGGCTCCCGGGCGCAGCGGCTCTCGGGAGGAGATGGCCATTCTGGAATGAATCACGAAGGGGCGAGCAACAAAGCAAGAGGGATGGCGCAGGCCATCCCTCTGTCGTTTGGCAGGATCAGCGTGCCGGCGTGAAGGGGGTGAGCGCTGCCAGAGGCGCAGCGTCCCCGTATTCCCGGACGGGTTCGCCGTGCCTGAAGATCTTGAAGGTCTCGCCCCGGGCACTCCAGTACTCGATGTGATTGCCGCCGATCTGCAACAGGCTCGCCTCACGCAGGGCCACCACGGATTCGCTCGGGTTGATGGCGCAGAACTCGGCCAGACGCTCGTCCCGGGTCTCCCCCATGTGGCCGCTGATGCTGGCGTCCAGATAGTGTGGGTTGATCTGCACGGGGAAGAGCCCCAGCGCAGGCAGCACGACGGCGCTGCACACCGGCATGTCGTTGGTGGTCCGGATGCTGGGGGTGGCCACGTTGCAGCCGGCGCTCCAGCCCACATAGGGCACGCCTCGCTCGCGCACGGCACGCTGGATGGGCACCACCAGGCCGTATTCGTGCAGCAGCTGGTTCAGGCGCCAGGTGTTGCCGCCGCTGATGAAGATGGCGTCGGCCCGCTGGATGGCATCCACCGGATCGTCGAACTGGTGGATGCTGATGGCCTTCACCCCCAGGCTCTCGCTGAGTTCGAAGGCGCGGGCGTCCCAGTCGCTGCGGATCACCGCGTAGGGGATGAGCAGGATGCGCTTGACCTGGTTGCGAGCGAGCAGGGTTTGCACCCGGTCGCGGGCCCAGCCGAGCAGGCCGGGGTGTTCTGTGGTTTTACCGTTGCTGAGCAGAAGCAGTTCCATGATGTGTCCTCGAAACAAGGCGCAGGACCCGAGCGATCCTGGTGAAGAGAAGAGGGCACTCTACCGCCATCGAAGCGCCAAATGTGTGATCCCTGCCCGTTTTGTACGGTTGCAGGCCACTCAGGGGTGTTCGTTCACCTGCGCGTAGCGCAGCAGCATCTCGGCGAGGGAGTTCACCGCCAGGCGTTTCATCAGGCTGGCGCGGCACACCTCGACGGTGCGCACCGAAATGCAGAGATCCTGCGCTATCTGCTGGTTCTTGTGGCCCCGGGCGATGAGCTGCAACAACTGGCGTTCGCGCGGGGTGAGGCGCTCAAAGGCGGCCAGCTGGGCGAGGCGGGTGGCCGCCGCCTGCGTCGCCTGCTCGGCCCGCTCGATGGCGGCGAGCAGGGGGACCAGCTGCACCGGCTTTTGCAAGAAATCCACCGCCCCCTGCTTGAGGGACTCCACCGCCAGGGGCACCTCGCCGTGGCCGGTGAGAAACAGGATGGCGATGGGGCTCTGGGCCGCCTTCAGCCGCTGCTGCACCTCGGGGCCAGAGAGCCCCGGCATGCGGCAGTCGAGGATGAGGCAGGCGGGCTGGTGCAGATCGACCTCTGCCAGAAAGCGCTCGCCATCGGAAAAGCTGAACAGCTGCCGCTCGTCGCAGCTCTCCAGCATGAAGCGCAGGGAGTCGAGCACGGCCTCGTCGTCATCGACCAGATAGAGCGGGGGGCGGGCAGGGGTCGGCATCTCAGTTCCTTGGCATGTCGGTGGATGAAGGGAGGGTTTCGGGGGGCGGCACAGGCAGAATGACCCGGGCCAGACAGCCGTGGGGGCTCAGGTTCTCCAGGGTGAACTGGCCGCGATGGCTCTCGACCACCTCCCGGCAGATGGCCAGCCCCAGCCCCATGCCATCCGCCTTGTCGCTGTAAAACGCCTGCTGCAGCAGGGCCGCAGGTTCCCTCAGGCCGGCGCCGTTGTCGCGGATCTCCAGCCGCAGGCTCTGTGCCTCGAAGGCGATCAGCAGCTCGGCCCGGGCAGGCTCCTGTGCCGCTGCTGGCGTAGGAAGGCGAGCCCTCTGCGCCGCACTCTCGGCGCCATTCTTGATGAGGTTGACCAGCAACTGCTCCATCCCGGTGCCGTCCAGAGGGAGCCGGCGCGGCTGGCCTCGCCAGTGCAGGGTGAAGGCGACGTCGAGGGGCGCCAGCATCTGCTCCAGCAGGGGGCACAGCTCCGCCACCAGGGTGGGGAGGTCGCAAGGCGCGAAGCGGGGAGGGCGCTTCTGCAGCCGGGCCCTGAGCCGGTTGACGGTCTGGGTGATGCGCTGGACCTGGAGCCCTATCTGCTCCAGGGCCTGACGCAGGGAGGCCTGGGCGGCAGCCTGGGCCGGATCCTGTGCCAATTTGTCCAGTCGCAACAAGGCCCCCTGGCTGTAGTTGGCGATGGCGCTGAGGGGCTGATTGATCTCGTGGGCCACGTTGGCGCCCAGCTCGCCCAGTTCGGCGAGCCGTCTGGCCTGTGCCAGCTGGCGTCCCTTCTGCTCGAGCTGGTGGCGGGCTTTGAGCAACCGGCGCTGGCTGCGGTTGAACAGGTATTGCAGCAGCAGGTGGTGGCCCCCCAGCAGCAGCACCAGCGCCAGGGCGCCCCAGCCCCACTGCTGATGCTGGCGCAGCCAGTGCCAGGCCGCTTGCCACCAGGGGCCCTGCAGCGGGTGGCGATCCAGCGCCTGGAGCAGGCGGTCGATGGCGAGCTCGCTGGTGGGCACGGTCCAGCCCGCCGAATCGGCGGCGATGGCCGCCTCGCTATCTGCGGGCAGGTCGAACAGCGCACGGGTCACCGCCAGCGCCAGCGCGGGGGAGGCCCGCTCAGTCTTGGCGAAGGACCAGTTGGGGTAGAGCCGGGTCGAGCTCTGGCAACCAAAGCCGGTCGGCGCCTGATCATCCAGCACCCGATATGCCCCCCTGGCGACCTTGCCCTCCCGCTCCATGCGCTCGAGCTGACACACCGGCACGATGGCGGCGGCCACCTCGCCAGCCGCCAGCCGCTCGATGAGCCGGTCCAGCGGAAAGCCGGTGAACTGCACGGTGGAGAAGAAGCGCTCCAGCCGAACTCCCTGTTCGCCCGCCTCGAAGCGATAGGCGAGGTAGCCGCCGAAGGCGTTCTCCGAGACGGCAGCGACCGCTTGTCCCTCGAGGTCACGCCAGTGTCGGTAGGGGGCCTGGGCGGGCACCACCAGGGCGGCGCCGATGGCGAGGTTGTCCCCCCCGGCCGGGCTCTTGAGGGTGGCGAGCCAGGCCAGCGGGAACTGGCGCGCCAGACTCACCGACTGGCCCGGGTTGGTGATGACGAAATCGAGGTGCTCGAGGGCGACGGCCTCGGCCAGTTCATCGAGCCCCAGCGGATGCAGCACGAAGCGATGGCCGGGCACGCGCTGTGCCAGCCAGCGCAGCAGCGGTTGCCACTGGGCTCTGGCCAGGGCCGGGCCGCGGGTCGCCAGCACGCCGATGCGTATCGGCTCGGCCATGGTCTGCCCCGGCGTGGCCTGGGATGGTGCGGATTCCTGTCGGGCCGGCGCTGGCGAAGAGGGGGTCGGGGCGGCTTGCACCCGCAGCGGCAGGGCTGACAGGGCGAGCCAGAGCAGCAGGCTGAGCAGGGGCAAGGGGACTGGGGCGTGCAGGGGGCTCTCCTCTCGGTGCAAAGGGGGCAGTCTATCACCGGGGCGCGCGCTTGCACGCGAACGGGGCCGGGAGGAGCGGCAAACGCCGCCCCGGTCACAGTTCAGCAGGGCTGGGGCATTTTTTATTGCGCTGGATCAACCCGGCTCCCGGTATGTGGAAAACCACAATAGAGGCGACTTCCTGCGTTGAGGACAATCGGCCCAACCCCTTTCAAGCAGCTCAGCAGAAGGAAAGACGCCATGGAGCCCAGCAAGCGCCGATTGTTATCCGGGATCGCCGCCCTCACCGCAGGGGCGGCCCTGATCCCCGTCACCCAGGTTCAGGCGCAGTCCGTTCCCGCTCCCCGCAACGGGCGGGCGGCCATCAGCCGGGGGGATGGCCGCAAGCGTTACGGCATGCTGATCGACCTGCGCCGCTGCGTCGGCTGTCAGGCCTGCACCGTGGCCTGCACCATCGAAAACCAGCCTCCACTCGGCCAGTTTCGCACCACGGTGAGCCAGTACGAGGTGAGCGACGTGGCCGCCCTCGAGGCTCCCGCCTCCCTCTTGATGTTGCCAAGGCTCTGCAACCACTGCGCCGAGCCCGCCTGCCTCGATGTCTGCCCCACCGGCGCTACCTTCCAGCGCGACGACGGCATCGTGGTGGTCAACAACGACTGGTGCGTCGGCTGCGGCTACTGCGTGCAGGCCTGCCCCTATGACGCCCGCTTCATCAACCACGAGACCAACACCGCCGACAAGTGCACCTTCTGCGCCCATCGGCTGGAGGCGGGGCTCTTGCCCGCCTGCGTGGAGAGCTGTGTCGGCGAGGCGCGCATCATCGGCGATTTGAACGACCCCAAGAGCCGGATCAGCCGCTTGCTGCGCGAACACGAGTCGGCCCTCAAGGTGCTCAAGCCGGAGGCCCATACCCAGCCGCGGGTCTTTTATCTCGGCATGGACGAGGCCTTCGTCAGCAAGGTCGACGGCAACCCGGCCCTGCGCACCCTGCTCACCGACGATGGCAAGGAGATAGCCCATGGTCATTAACGAACTGCTGGCCCCGGCTCAGCCCATCACCTGGCTGCCCTGGGCGGTGCAATATTTCTTCCTCATCGGCCTTGCTTACGGGGCCCTCTGGCTCGGCGCGTTTGAGCTGTGGCGCAAGGCGCCGGACCCGCGGCTGCAGACCCTGGCGGCGGTGCTGATGGTGGCGGCCGGTCTGGTGGCTCCCATCGCCCTGACCGCGGATCTGCACCAGCCGGCCCGGGCCTGGCACTTCTACGCCCAGACGCGCTTTGGCTCCGTCATGTGGTATGGCGCCTATCTGCTGCCGCTGTTCAGCCTGCTCTCCATGCTGCTCGGCTGGCTGCTGCTAAGGCCTGCCCTGGCCCGGCGCGGCGCAGAAGGGGACAAGATAGCCCGCCTTGCAAAGCTGCTCTGTCTGGGAGACTGGGCAGGGAAATCCTGGCTGCGGCCCCTCTCCCTGCTGGCAGCCCTGAGCGGGCTCAGCATCGCCCTCTACACCGGGCTCGAAACCATGGCGGTGGCGGCGCGCCCGCTCTGGCATACCCCCTGGTTGCCCTGGCTGCTGACCCTGAGCGCCGTGCTGGGGGCCCAGAGTGCCCTGCTGCTGCTCAACCGCTTGTTGGCGGGCTGGCATGCCCAGACCGAGTCGACCCTGCTGCGCCAGAGCGGCTGGACCTTGAGCCTGCTGGCGCTCTCCCTGCTGGGCTGGGCCCTGTTTGGTGGCGCCTCGGCGGCAGAGGCCGCAGCCCTCTATCGGCTCGACCCGAGCTGGCGGCTGGCGGCCCACTGGCTGTTGCTGACCCTGGGGCTGGCCAGCCTGCTGATGCTGCTGCGGCCAAGGCTCTCTGCCCGCCTGGCACTCTGGGGGTTGGCGCTGCTGGGGCTGCACCTGGTGTGGGGCCTGCGCTGGCTGGTGCTGATCCAGGGGCAGCTCGCACCCAAGTACGGGGCTGGCGTCTACCTCTATGAAATCGCCTGGGGCCCGGCCGGTGTGCTCGGCATTCTCGGCACCTTCGGTCTGTTGCTGGCCCTGCTGGTGGCCCTCTCGGAGCTGGTGCGCCCCTCTGTTTCCTCTGCCATCAAGGCACCCACTCTTTTTGCACGCGAGGCACTCTGATGGATCACAGCAAACGCAAGTTTCTCAAGGGCGCCGCCATTGCCGGTGGCACCGGGCTGTTCGTCGCCGGTTACAGCGACACCCTCAAGCAGGTGGCGACTGGCCTCGCCACCGGCAGCTCGGGCAAGCCGACCCGGGATCCCATCCATGGCAACTCGCTGGCCGTGGAGTACCGGGTTGACGAGCGGGGGGAATTGCATCCCAACCCGGCCCAGCGGGTTGCCAACACCATGTGCCTCGGTTGCTGGACCCTGTGCGGAGTGCGGGCCCGCATCGACAATGAGCGCGACCAGATAGTGCGGATCCTGGGCAACCCCTATCACCCCCTCTCCGCTCACCATCACATCGACTTCAAGACCCCGATCAAGCAGGCGCTGCTCGCCACCAGTGGCTACCAGGAAGGGGGGCTGGACGGGCGCTCCACCGCCTGCGCCCGTGGCAATGCCATGCTGGAGCAGCTCGACAGCCCGCAGCGGGTCACCCGTTGTCTCAAGCGGGTGGGGCCCCGTGGCAGCGGCCGCTGGCAGAGCATCCCCTTCGAGCAGCTGGTGGCCGAGGTGGTGGAGGGGGGCGATCTGTTTGGCGAGGGCCTGGTTGAGGGGCTGCGGGCCATTCGCAACCTCGCCGAGCCCCTCGACCCGGCCAACCCGGAGTACGGCCCCAGGGCCAACCAGCTGCTGGTGAGCAACGCCTCGGACGAGGGGCGGGATCACTTCATCAAGCGCTTCACCTTCAACAGCTTCGGCACCCGCAACTTCGCCAACCACGGTGCTTATTGCGGCTTGTCGTTCCGGGTCGGGGCCGGCGCCCTGCTGGACGATCTGGAGAAGAACGCCCACCTCAAGCCGGACTGGGACGAGAGCGACTTCCTGCTGTTCATGGGCACCTCGCCCCAGCAATCGGGCAATCCCTTCAAGCGCCAGTCTCGTCAGCTGGCGGCAAACCGGGCGCGACCGGGCAAGCCGTTCTCCTACGTGGTGGTGGCTCCCAGCCTGCCCAACACGGTGAACATGCCGTCCGCCCCCGCCAACCGCTGGCTGCCCATCCGTCCCGCCACCGACTCGGCGCTGGCCATGGCCATGCTGCGCTGGATCATCGACAACCAACGCTATGCCGAGCCCTTCCTGACGGCACCCAATGCCGCCGCCGCCGAGCGGGCCGGCTATCGCGGTTTTTGCAACGCCAGCCACCTGGTGCTCTGTGATGAGACCCACCCGCGCTTCGGTCAGATGCTGCGGGTCAGCGATCTTGGTTTGCCCTTTGAGGGGGAAGCCTATGGAGAGGGGGATGCCATGCTGGTAGAGGAAGCGGGCAGCGGCGAGCCGAGACCCGCCGGCCAGTGTGAGCGGGCCAACCTCTGGGTGGATCGCACCATTCAGGGCCTCAAGGGGGAGCTGATGGTGAAGAGTAGCTTCCAGCTGCTGGCCGAGGCGTGCCGGGAGCACACTCTCGCGCAATACAGCGCCGAGTGCGTCGTGCCGGTGGCCGATATCGAGGCGCTGGCGCGGGAGTTCACCAGCCACGGCACCCGGGCGGCGGTGGTCTCCCACGGCGGCACCATGAGCGCCAACGGCTTCTACTCGGCCTGGGCCATCATGATGCTCAACGTCATGATTGGGAACCTCAACGCCCGGGGCGGCGCCGTGGCGAGCGGCGGCAAGTTCGATCCCTTCGGGGCGGGGCCGCGCTACGATCTGGCGAGCTTCCCCGGCATGGTCAAGCCCGCCGGGGTCTTCTTGTCGCGATCCAAGTTCCCCTACGAGAAGACCTCCGAATATCGCCGCAAGCGCGAGGCGGGCCAGAACCCCTATCCGGCGCAAGAGCCCTGGTTCCCGATCTCGGGCCCATTGCTCGGCGAACACCTGACTGCGGCGGTGAACGGCTATCCCTACCGGCTCAAGGCCTGGATCAACCACATGGGCAACCCCCTCTACGGTCAGGCCGGGCTCAGCAAGGCCATAGGCGAGCAGCTCAAAGACCCTGCCGTGCTGCCCCTTGTGGTCAGCATCGACAGCTTCATCAACGAGTCGTCGGCGCTGTCGGATTACATAGTGCCTGATACCCTCACCTACGAATCCTGGGGCTGGGCCACCGCCTGGCACGGGGTGATGACCAAGGTCTCCACCGGCCGCTGGCCCATCGTGGAGCCTCGCGTCGCCAAGACCGCCGAGGGGGATCCGGTCTGCATGGAGTCCTTCTTTATCGCGGTGGCCAAACGGCTGGGGTTGCCGGGCTTTGGCGAGGGGGCACTCAAAGGGGCGGATGGCAAGGTGCATGCCCTGCACAAGGCGGCGGACTTCTCCCTCTACGGGGCGGCCAACGTCGCCTATCTCGGCGAGCCGGTGCCGGCCATAGATCCTGAGGATCTCGCCTGGTCTGGGGTGGAACGCATTATGCCCACCCTCAACGCCACCCTGAGTGTGGAGGAGGCGGGTCGCGCCGCCTACCTCTTCGCCCGCGGCGGGCGCTTCGAACCGGCAGTCAAGGGGCGCGACGACGCGGGTCAGCCGAGCAAGCGCTGGCCCAAGCCGCTGATGGTGTGGAACCCCGAGGTGGGTAGCCGCCGTCACAGCCAAAGCGGCAAGTTCCTGAGTGGCACTCCGCGCTTTTTCCGCCCCCAGCTGGCGGATGGTACGCCGCTCAACGAGGCGTTCAAGCCGGCCCAGTGGCCGCTGCTGCTCACCAGCTACAAGTCCCACACCATGAGCTCCATGAGTATCGGCTCGGATCGCCTGCGCCAGGTGAACCCCAGCAACCGGGTGCGGCTCAATGCGCAAACGGCGGCGCAGCTGGGGATCGAGAGCGGGGACAGGGTGCGGGTGAGCACCCCGGATGGCAGCGTGATTGGGGTGGCCGAGTGCGTGGCAGGGGTGCAGGCCGATGCCATCGCCATCGAGCACGGCTTCGGCCACAAGGAGCTGGGGGCGCGGGAACATTGGATAGACGGCCAGAAAGTGGTTGCTAATCCGCTGCGCGGGGCCGGGGTCAACCTCAACGATCTGGCGGTGTTGGATCCCAGCCGCCATGGCCGCTACCCCCTGGTGGACTGGGCCATCGGCTCGTCGGCCCGCCAGGGGCTGCCGGCCCGGGTGGAGAAGCTGGTATGACAAACCAATGAAAACGGGGCCTGCGGGCCCCGTTGCTTGTCTGCTCTGCGTCGCTGTCACAGTGTGACGTCGACCCACACCAGGCGGTGATCCGAGCTGACGCCCTTGGCGATGCCCAGCTTGGCATCGTACACCAGGTGGTAGCCCGGCTCGAAGCTGGCCGGCCAGAACACGCCGGAGGCGACCGCGTTCAGGTTGGCGGAGGGGAGCACGTGGTCGAGCTGCAGGCCGCTGCTGCTGGTAATGCGCTCCGGGGTGGGGCGGTTGTTGTTGCGCTTGCACTGATCCGGCTGGCTGGCGAGGCACTCGGGGCCACCTTGGCTGACCGGGATCAGGGCGCCGTTGGTGACGGCCTGATTGACCAGCACATGGTTGTGCAGCGCCTGAATGGCGGTGAGATCCCCATCGCCAATCTGGGGATCGGCGTTGAGATCCCCGGCGATGACGAACCTGGCGCCCTCGGCCAAGCCACCCGCCTTGCCGGCGTCATCCACCATGTAGCTGGCGGTCTCCACGTAGTCCTGCCAGAAGGCGACTTCGGCCCGGTTGTGCTTGACGTTGTGGCGCGCCGCGTTGCCGAAGATGGGCGGGGTCGGGTGGGAGATGAGGAAGTGGATCACCTCCTCCTTGTTGCCGCGCTTGATGCGCACCGGCACGTCGGCATGGTTCTTGGACGAAAGCGGGAAGGCCTGCCAGGCGGCGTCGTCATACCAGGCATCGCCACACTGGCGGCCGGCCGGGATCGGCGCCTTGGCATTGTTGCAGTCGTCGATGACGGGATTCACTTCGCCCGGCATGTCCTTCCACTTGAATGTCTGGAAGGTGCGGATCTGCTTGGTATCGATGGGGTACTGGGACATCACGGCGAAGGCGTATTGGCCGTGGTAGTTGCCAAAGCCCCAGGCGTCGTCCGGCCCGTTGTTGACCTTGCCGTCCAAGTTTAGGTCATGGCCGCTCATCAGGCCGGTGTTGGTGGCGAAGTTCTGCAGCACCGGGTAGCTGATGGCGGTCACCTCGTCGTGCTGGGCATGGGCCAGGTAGTTGTCGTTGAAGGCTTTGAGGTCCGTGGTGTCGCGGCCCTTGCCGTCATTGTCGAATTCGCTCAGCAGGAACACATCCGGCCGGGTGCGTTGGATGATTTCGGCGATGTTGCGGATCTGCTGCACGTCGAGGGCCCTGGTCTTCTCGGCGCCGCTCAAGGTGCCGTCGGCGAGGCGGGCCAGCAGGGCATCCTGCTCGGTGCGACTGAGGGCCAGTTCACCGGCGAGCATGCCGGCGGCGGTGCGATCGAAGGCGAGATTGAAGGTGGCAAAGCGAACCATGGCGGGCCTCGGCGTCAGTGTGGCCGGGACAGCCTGCCATCTTTGGCAGGAAAATGGCAGCACCCTGCCGAATTTCATGGGAAAGGTGCCCGGGTTTCCCCCGTGACACGCAAGCGCTCGGCTCAGGCCCAGCGGGAGAGAGGGGAGGGAATGGCGTAGGCGTAGCCCTGCTGGTAGTCGCAGCCCAGCCGGTTCGCCACCTCGATATGGGCCTGGGTCTCCACTCCCTCGCACACCACGGCCATGCCGAGTCGTTGCAGGTATTTCACCAGCCCCGTCAGCATGTTGAGGGCATGGGTGCTACGTACAGCCTGGAGCAGCAGGGAACGATCCAGCTTCACGATCTCATAGGGGAGCATCATCAGGCGCTGGAAGTTGCATTCCAGGGAGCCGAAGTCGTCACAGGCGATGTGGGCGCCATGGGCTCGCAACACCTCGATCATCTCCCTGTGCTGGTGCTTGATCCTGACGTGTTCCAGCACCTCGAACCAGATGGCGATCCCCAGCTTGCGGGCCTGGAGCAGCACCAGCAACAGCAGATTGCGGTAGGTGGGGCTGGAGAGCGCCGGATTGAGGTTGATGGAGAGCGCATAGGGGCCTTTTTGGGCGAGCACGGGCAGATCGCGCATGATGGCCCTGAGCATGACGATATCCAGGTGCAGAGCGTCATCTTCGCCGAGGGCGGCAAAATCGATGCCCTGATAACCCTGGCTGCCGGCATCCCAGCGTCTGGCCAGCACCTCATACCCCTTGACCTGACGATCCTGGCCGATGATGGGCTGATAAAAGGGGACGACGATATCCGCCATGCTGACCATGGCACTCACGGGATACTCTTCTTTGAACGCAAACATGGCTCTCACCTGACGGGAACATGGCTGCGCATCATACAGGGAGGGTCTAAAGGGAGGCTGTAGGAAGAGTCTGATAATGGGCCCTGCTTGGGCGTGGGCAGGAAGGGATCAGGGAAGGGCATGGCCCTGTGCAGGTGCGGTGCCAGCCAGGGGGGCTGCGTGCATGGCCTGGGCAAGCCAGGACCAGTCGAGCATGGGGGAACCCGCCTTGAAGCGCTGATAGGCGCATCCCTGACGGATGGTCAGGAAGAGGGTGCTCGGCAGGCCGAGGCGGTTGAGGTAGCGCACCATCACGTCTCCCTGGTAATCCCGCAGCCGCAGTTGCAGCTCGGGCAGTGTCAGCCCGTGCTCGCGACCCGTTTCATCCCAGATTTCAAACATCTGTGTGCACTCCTTGCGACATGAGGCTCCACTGTTTCTAAAAAGTGCGGGGAGGGCAATTGTCAGATCTGACAGCGCCATATGGATTCTATCCAGAAAAGCGAAAACCCGGCGCGAGGCCGGGTTGTCTGAAGGATGGTGGAGGGAGAAGGATTCGAACCTTCGAAGGCAGAGCCGTCAGATTTACAGTCTGATCCCTTTGGCCGCTCGGGAACCCCTCCACAGGGGCATTGCATATTGTGTTCAGGAAGATGGTGGAGGGAGAAGGATTCGAACCTTCGAAGGCAGAGCCGTCAGATTTACAGTCTGATCCCTTTGGCCGCTCGGGAACCCCTCCACGGGGTATTTTCCTGATTTTTACTTACTTGACGCACTTGAATGGTGGAGGGAGAAGGATTCGAACCTTCGAAGGCAGAGCCGTCAGATTTACAGTCTGATCCCTTTGGCCGCTCGGGAACCCCTCCCCAAGTGCGAGGCCGCATACTACCAGATCCGGCAAGGTTGTGAACCCCTTGGCCGCATTCTGACGACAAAAAAGTGTCAAGTGGTCATTTTTTGATATGTTTCGCTCAAAATTCACACTTTTCAATGACTTTTATGTCGCTGCCGAAACGGCGAGGGGACGTAGGGGGGCTGGCTGCCAGGAGCCACGGGGCTCCTGGGGAGCTGGCGCTCGCTCAGGCGTCGGCGGGGCGGGCCTGCTGGCAACCCTGCACCGCATGGGCGATGAGTTCGAGGGCGCTCTGCTCGCAGGGGGGCAGCACCTCGTCGCAACTCGCGATCGGGGTGACGCGATCCCCCCACTTGATGAGGGCGGCGCCCCAGGTCAGCCCGGCCCCGAAGGCGGCGGTCAGCAGGTAGCTGTTCGGCTTGACCCGACCCTGCTCCAGCGCCTCGCACAGGGCGATGGGCACGGTGGCGGCGGAGGTGTTGCCGTACTGCTCTATGTTGACCATCACCTTCTCCATGGGGGCGTTCATCCGCTTGGCCAGGGTCTCGATGATGCGAACGTTCGCCTGGTGCGGCACGATGAGGTCGATCTGCTCGGGGGCGATGCCGGCCTGGGCCAGTACGGTGCCGGTGGCTTCGCCCATGCCGCGCACGGCGCGCTTGAAGATCTCCTGCCCCTCGAAGTTGAAGGTGAAGAGGCCGTCAATGTCGGCGAAACGCACCCGATCCGTACCGAAGTTCGGCACGTGCAGTATCTCCCGCGCTTCGCTGTCACAACCGAGCTTGCTGGCAATCAGGCCGCTCTCCTGCTCGCTCGCCTCGATGATGACGGCGCCTGCGCCATCCCCGAACAGCACGGCGGTGTCGCGCTTGGCCCAGTCCAGCAACTGGGTCAGCCGCTCGGCACCGATCACCAGCACCCTTTGCATCATGCCGGTCTGCACCAGGGAGGTGGCGACCGAGAGGGCATAGACGAAGCCGGTGCAGGCGGCGTTGAGGTCGAACACCGCCGCCTTGTGGGCGCCGAGGGCCTGCTGCACGGCGGAGGCGCCATTGGGGACCAGCGTGCCCGGTGTGGCGGTCGCCAGGATGATGCCATCGAGGGCGGCGGCGTCCAGACCTGCGCACGCCAGGGCGCGACGGGCGGCCAGGGTGGCGAGCGTCTGGGTGCTGACATGGGAGACCCGGCGGGCCTTGATGCCGGTGCGCGGGTAGATCCACTCGTCCGAGGTATCCATGATGGTGCCGAGGTCATCGTTGGTCAGCGAGGCGGGGGGCAGGCATTTTCCCCACCCGGTGATAGTGGCGTATGTCATCTTGTCGTCGCTTGTCGTGATGGCCGCCCTGGGGCGGAAAGTGGCGAAATTATGCCGCACGGGGCGTTCACTGTCATCCTGCGGTCCCCCCAGTGTAAGGGGAGTGGCGGGAGCAAGACCGTGATTTTGCTTAAATTTCCGCTTCTCCTTGCCGTAAGATGAAGGCCCGACCCAGGCTCTCCCTTCCCGAGGTGTTGTCAGTGCACAAAGCGAATCTCAACCTGTTGCCCACCCTCAAGGTGTTGCTGGAGACCCGCAACATCAGCCGGGCGGCGGAGCTGCTGCACCTGAGTCAGCCCTCTATCAGCAAGCAGCTCGGCCAGCTTCGCAGCGAGTTTGGTGACGAGCTGCTGGTGCGGGAGGGGCAGCGCTGGCTGCTGACGCCGCGGGCCGAGAGTCTGGCGGCGGCGCTTGCCGACTCCCTCGGTGCCCTGGAGCGGCTCTACGCGGCGCCGGAGTTTGTCCCCGAGCGCTGCGAGCGGGTGTTCCGGCTCGCCTCCTCCGACTACGTGGCCCAGCACATCCTGCCGGACATCTGTGCTGCCCTGGCGAGGGCCGCCCCCCGAGCGGCGCTGGAGTACAGCCTGTGGGACAAGCGCCTGCTGCCCCAGCTCTGGCAATCTGAGCTGGACATGGTCTCCACCATCACGGAGCTGGTGCCGGACCAGATCCGCGGCCTGCATCAGGGGGAGGACAGGCTGGTGGTGCTGATGGGGCGCCATCACCCGCTCTCTGGCATGGCGCCCAGTCTGGAGGATTACCTCGCCTGGCCTCACCTGCAGGTGAGCGGGGGCGGGGACAAGGACAGCCCGGTGGAGCAGGTGCTGGCCCCCCGCGGGCTCTCCCGTCGCTGGTTTGCCCGGGTGCCTTTCTTCCAGGCCGCGGTGGAGGTGCTGCTGCGCACAGACTGTCTGATGACCACCCCGGCCCATATCGCCTGGCAGCTCTCCCGGGAACATGCCCTGAGTTTTTGCGATCTCCCCTTCGCCACCCGGGTCCAGCAGTATCATCTGCTGTGGCACCAGCGCCACCACCTGGATCCGGCTCACCGCTGGTTTCGCGAGCTGGCCTATCCCTTCCTGCGGGATCACCTGCAATTCACCCTGGGGGAGAGTCGCAAGCAGTTGGCCCGAGGGCCGCAGGCGAGCCGCTGATGGCAGCGGGTTGTGCCACTCTATAGCCACTGGCTATGGGCTCTATTCATAACTTTCACTTCTGGCATAGCGAGCCACCCCCTACCCTGATCCCGGGTGACAACAATCGACACGAAGGAAGAGAAGGTATGGAGCTGACGAGTTGGCTGGCGCTGGCCGCCATTTGCGTGATGGGGGCCATCAGCCCGGGGCCGAGCCTGGCACTGATCATCCGCAATACGGTGCAGGGAGGGCAGGGCCACGGGGTCGCCACGGCGCTGGGACACGGCCTGGGAGTCGGCATCTATGCGCTGATCACGGCCCTCGGCCTCGCCATCCTGATAACCCAGACCCCGCTGCTGTTTGATCTGATCCGCTACGGCGGCGCGGCGTTCCTCGCCTGGCTCGGGATCAAGGCGTTGCTGGCCAGGCCCGCAGGGGGTGAGGCAGGCAAGGAGGAGGGGCACCCGCCACGGGGACGTCAAGGGGCGTTCGAAGGCTTTATGGTGGCCTTCTTGAACCCCCAGCTCGCCATCTTCTTCATCGCCCTGTTCAGCCAGTTCGTGCATGCCGACACCGGCTGGCGTGAGGGGGGCATCATGATGCTGACCGCAGGCGGCATCGATGCGCTCTGGTATGTGCTGGTGGCCCTGGTGCTCTCTCGCGGGCCCGTACTCGCCTGGCTCAAGGCCAAATCCACCGTGATCGACAAGGTGAGCGGCCTGGTGCTGCTGGGGCTGGCCCTCAAGGTCGTGATCTAGCTCCGCGTCGGGTGCCAGCGTAGTCGGCACTCTCTCAGGGCCAGGGGATGAGGGGGGCAGCCAGATGTCCTTGTACCGGGTCAATCCTGCATTCTGCGGTGATCTTAAGCGGGATCAAGGCGGGGGGCGGGGAGTCTGGCTAGAGTGGCGGCCATTTGCAGCCCTTCGAACCGGACGTTATGCGCGATCAGAACCATCACAACCGCCTGGAGTTGCTGGCCCCGGCCAAGAACCTCGCCTATGGCATCGAGGCCATCAACCACGGCGCCGACGCCGTCTACATGGGCGGCCCCGCCTTCGGTGCCCGCAGCGCAGCAGGCAACAGCCTCGAGGACATCGAGGCGCTGGCGCGCCATGCCCACCGCTTCGGCGCCCAGGTCTTCGTCGCCTTCAATACCCTGCTGCACGACCACGAGCTGGAGCAGGCCCGGCGCCTGACCCACCAGATCTACGAGGCGGGCGCCGATGCGCTGATCGTGCAGGACATGGGGCTGCTGGCGCTCGATTTACCCCCCATCGCGCTGCACGCCAGCACCCAGACCGACAACCGCACCCCGGAAAAGGTGAAGTTTCTGCAGGACGTGGGCTTCTCCCAGGTGGTGCTGGCCCGCGAGCTCTCCCTTGCGCAGATCCGCGAGATAAGCGCCGCCACGAGCGTGCAGCTGGAGTTCTTCATCCACGGCGCCTTGTGCGTCTCCTACAGCGGCCAGTGCAACATCAGCCATGCCCGCACCGGCCGCAGCGCGAATCGCGGCGAGTGCGCCCAGCTCTGTCGGCTGCCCTGTTCCCTGCAAACGCCAGGGGGGGAGGTGCTGGTGGAAAACAGCCACCTGCTCTCCTTGAAAGACATGGATCAGACCGACAACCTGGAGGCGCTGATCGCCGCAGGGATCCGCTCCTTCAAGATTGAAGGGCGCCTCAAGGGGCTCGACTACGTCAAGAACGTCACCGCCTGGTATCGCCAGAAGCTGGACACCATCCTGGAGCGCCGCCCCGACCTGGTGGCCGCTTCCGCCGGTCGTTGCAGCTACACCTTTACGCCGGATCCCAAGAAGAGTTTCAACCGGGGCAGCACCGACTACTTCCTCCATGGCCGACAGCCAGGCATCGACTCGCCGCGCAGCCCGAAATACGTCGGGGAGCCGCTCGGGCGCGTTACCAGCGTGACCCGCGATGGCATCGAGATCGACGGCCAGGCTGTTGCCCTCAACAACGGCGATGGCCTCGGCTTCTTCAAGCCGGGGGGCGAGCTGGTGGGGATGCGCCTCAATAAAGTGGAAGAGAAGGCACAGAGCAAGCGGTTACTCCTGTCGGAACCCATGCCCGGTCTCAAGGTGGGCACCGAGATCTTTCGCAACCACGATCAGGCTTTCAGCAAGCAGCTCGAAAAGGGGAGCGCGGATCGCCGCATCCGGGTCGATATGCGGCTATCGGAGTGCGACGAGGGATTGCGGCTCACGCTTACCGACGAGCAGGGCATTGGTGCCGCCGTCACGCTCCCCTGCGACCAGCAGCCGGCGGACAACCCGGAACGGGCGCTGCAACAGGCCAGGGATCAGCTCGGCAAACTCGGCAACACCCTGTTTGTGGCTCGCCAGATTGAGTTGGCATTCACTCGCCCGCTGTTTATTGCGGCTTCACAGCTTAACGGCTTGCGCCGGGAGGGGATCGCCGCCCTGGAGGCGGCCCGTCTGGCTGCCTACCGGCGACCCGAGCGGCGCATTCCCCTGCGAGGCGCCGTTTATCCCCAGCATCGGCTCTCTTACCTCGGCAACGTGCTGAACAGCGCGGCGGAGCAGTTCTTTCGCGAACACGGGGTGGGGAGCATCGCCCCCGCGTATGAGGCGAACAAGGAGGAGCGGGAAGTGGTGCTGATGACAACGAAGCACTGCATCCGCTACAGCCAGCAGCTCTGCCCCAAGGAGGTGCCCGGTCTCAAGGCCGAGCCCCTGGCGCTCAAGATGGGCAAGGAGAGTTTCCGCCTGCGTTTTGACTGCCATCGCTGCGAGATGCAGGTGATGGGCAGCCTGAAGAGGGGATGATTGCCCGTGTGGGCATGGGGCTGGAGCGGATTTGATGGCAGTATGGGACGCGGCCTTGTCACGGATATCCCGTGGTGAGGCACCTTCCCCCAGCCTTCTTCTGACAAAGGATCCGTCATGAACATCCATGCACTGCCGTTTTGCACCACGAACTGGGCCGAGGTCCCGCCGACCGAACACAAGGGAGAACGCGGCGTCGCCCGCTGGCACACCCGGCAGTTCGGGGATCTGCGGGTGCGAATGGTGGAGTACTCCCCCGGGTATCTGGCGGATCACTGGTGCAGCAAGGGCCATGTGCTGCTCTGCCTCGAAGGGGAGCTGCACACCGAGTTGCAGGATGGCCGCGTCTTCACCCTGACGCCGGGCATGAGCTACCAGGTGGCGGACAACGCCGAACCCCATCGCTCCTATACCGAACTGGGCGCTCGCCTCTTTATCGTCGACTGAGCCGCCCTCTTTCCCGCTTCCCCTTGTGCATCAGGATCTTGCCATGCTTGAACTCAGACCCAACTGCGAGTGCTGTGACCGGGATCTGCCCGCCGACACGGCGACGGCCTACATCTGCTCCTTCGAGTGCACCTTCTGCGCCGAGTGCAACGATCAGTATCTGCACCTGACCTGCCCCAACTGTGGCGGCGAGCTGGTCAGGCGCCCGCGCCGCCCGGCGGCCAAGCTGGTGAACAACCCCGCCTCCCTCCAGCGCGTCTTCAATCCTGCTCTGAAAGCGGCGCTGGGCAAGGGGGGCTAGGGCCCTCCCTTCATGGGAAGGGCTGGACTGGCAACTGGCTCGTCCCTGTGGCTCTTGACCTTCTCCCGGCGGCAGCCCCTATCAAGGGGGCTCACACCAAAGGAGCAAAAGATGACGGAGCGATTCGAAGGAGAAGGGGCGAAGGCCTATGACAGCCGCATCCCCCTGCTGGTGCCAGGCTACGAGCTGCTGCACCAGCTTTGTGCCTCCCGGCTGATGGCCGCGCTGGGTCAGCAGGCCCGGGTGCTGCTGGTTGGGGTGGGCACGGGCAGCGAGTTGCTGCTGCTTGGCCGTCTCTGCCCCCGCTGGACCTTTGTGGCCCTGGATATCTCGGCGGACATGCTGGCCCATGCCAGGATGCGGGCCGAGCAGGCGGGCATGGGGGAGAGGGTGTGCTGGCACCTGGGCGCATTGCCTGTGGTGGATAAGCCCTGCGATGGTGCACTCTGTCTGCTGGTTCTGCACTTTCTGGCGCAAGATGCCAAAGCCGCGCTATTGGGTGATATTTATCGCCAGCTCAATCCTGGTGCTCCTCTGCTGCTGGCGGATCTGATGGCGCCCACGGACCCGCTCGAGCGAAAGGCGATGGGGTTGCAAGCGGCCCTCGCCGGTCTGCCGCTTCCTGCCTGCGAGCAGATGGTGCGCCGCCTCGGAGAGGATTTCACCTCCCTGGACGAGGGACAGACCCGGCGCCTCTTGCAAGGGGCCGGTTTCGCGGCGGCGCACCGCTTCTTTCAGGCGCTGGGGTTTCACGGCTGGCTGGCGCAGCGGCAGTGAGCCCTGGCCGGGCTGCGCCGGATCAACGAGAGGCCCTCTCCAGCGTCAGCAGTGCCTGCTTGATGGGCAGGCCTCCCGCATAGCCGGTGAGGCTGCCATTCTGGCCGATCACCCGGTGGCAGGGGATGATGATGGAGAGCGGATTGCGGCCGTTCGCGGCACCCACCGCCCGCACCGCATTTGGCTTGCCGATGGCGCGGGCGATGTCGCCGTAGCTGCGGGTCTCCCCGTAGGGGATGTCGCACAGCGCCTGCCACACCGCTTGCTGGAACGCCGTACCCCGCGCCGCGAGCGGCAGCGTGAAGCGTTGCAACCGGCCCGCGAAGTAGTCCCGAAACTCGGCGAGGAAGGGGGCGAGCGCCTCGCCGTCCTGCTGCCAGTCCTGCATGTCGGGGAGCGGCCGCAGCCCGGCCACGAAGTCCACGTGCACCAGACCGCGCTCGTCGATGGCGACCAGCAGTTCGCCCTGGTCGGTGGGCATCATGTCATAGCGGATCATGGGCTCTTCTCCTCGTCTTGTGCCTGTGTTGGCCGGGTGAGCAGCGCCGGTTGTTCACTCATGGCGTGCCACAGCCAGCTCGCGGCATAGGCGCGCCACGGCTGCCAGGGGGCGCTGCGCGCTGTCACCTCTTTCACCGGCAGCTTGTCACCGCCCCCCAGCGCCTTTTGCAGCACGAGATCCGAGGCGGGGAAGGCGTCCGTGTCCAGCCCGCAGCGCAGCCGCCAGTAAGCGACAGTCCAGGGGCCTATGCCCGGCAGCGCGAGCAGTTGCTCGTCGCTCGCGCTGCCCAGGGTGAGCGCGCCGCTTGCGAGCGCCGCGGCCAGCCCCTGCAGCGTGCGGATGCGGCTGCCCGGCATGCCGATGCCGTCGAGATCCAGCTCGCACAGCTGGGTCGGGGTGGGCAGCTGCGCGGTGCCGAACTGCGCCAGGGTGCGCGCCACCAGGCGCCCCATGATGGTGATGGCACCCTTGACCGACACCTGTTGGCCTACGATGGCGCGCAGCATCACCTCGTATTCATCCCACCCCCCCGGCAGCCGCACCCCGGGCCATCGTCCCTGGATGCCGGCGAGCAGCGGATCCTGCCCCAGGTGTTCGCCGATGCGGCCCATGTCGGCGTCGAGATCCCACATGCGGCGCACGCGGTACAGGATGTCCGGCAGCGCACCCGGCGGCAGATCCCGCACCGTGAGTCTGAGCCTCTCCCCCTCGACGGGCTCGATGCGGATGAGCCCCTCCTGTTCGCCGACCCGGTGACGGCGTTCGTAACCGTGCTCATCCACCCGCTCCAGCCCCGGAATGGCGCGCAACCGGTAGAACGCGAGCATGGCCTGGACGTCGAACGGCGGGCGATACAGCAGGTGCAGTTGCAGGCTAGATTGCGGTGTCTCCTGCGGCGCGCCCCCTTCCTGCTTGCGCAGGGCGCCCGGTGTCATGCCATACGCCTGCAGCCAGGCGTCGTTGAAGCGGCGAATGCTTGCAAAGCCTGCGGCAAACGCCACGTCCGTGATGGGCAGGCGCGTCTCCGTCAGCAGCCGTTTCGCAAGCAGCAGGCGGCGCGTCTGCTCCACCTGTTTCGGCGAGGCGCCGAGATGTTGCTCGAACTGGCGCCTCAGGGTGCGCTCCGTGATCCCGGCCTGCGTTGCAAGGGAGCCCAGGCTGTGCTCCGCCAGCTCGCCGCGCTCGATGCGCGCCAGCACCTGGGCGACGAGCGGTGGCAGATCGCCGCTCTGGGCCGGTGCGAGCTCGGGGCGACAGCGCAGGCAGGGGCGCAGCCCGTGCTGCTCCGCCGCCGCCGCGAAGCGAAAATAGCGCACATTGTGCTCGTGCGGTGCCCGCGCCGGACACACGGGGCGGCAATAGATGCCGGTGGAGAGCACCCCGGTGAAGAAGCGACCATCGAAACGCGCGTCTCGCGCGAGGCGTGCGGCGTGGCACTGCTCCCGGGTGAGACCCGGAATGATCTCGTCCCGTTGGGATGAATGCGGGGGCTCTGTGGTCATGGCATGGCTCGGGTTGCTGTGGGCATGTCCCAGAGACTAAGCGGGGGCGAGAGGGGTGACTAGCCAAAAACGGACAGGAATAGCAAAAATAGTGCGATCCGAGGAATCCCAGTCCTCCCTTTGTAAGGTTAGGGGGGCAGGACCCCACCCTAACCCTCCCCTTCGTAAGGGGAGGGGACAAACAGCTCCCCTCTGTGAACGGGGGCGGGGTTAGCTCCTCCCCCTTGTGAAGGGGGAGGCTGGGAGGGGGTTCAACCTCGCTTATTTCAGATAGCGCTGTTCGAGGTGTTTGCGCAGCCACTGGGGATTGAGCGCCTCACCGGTCGCGCGGCGAATGAGCTCGTCCGTGCAGTGCAGGCTGCCCTGGGACCAGATATGGCGACCGAGCCAGCCAAAGATCTCCGGCAGGCGGCCGGACTCTACGAGCGTGCCCATGTCGCCGAGCTCACGCTCGAGTGCGAAGCGCAGCTGCGCCGCGTACATGGCGCCGAGCGTGTAGCTCGGGAAGTAGCCAAACGAGCCGTCCGTCCAGTGGATGTCCTGCATGCAACCGTTCTGGTAATTGCCCTTCGTGGACAAGCCGAGCCACTGCTGCATCTTCGCGTCCCACAGCTCGGGGATGTCCGCGACCTCGATGCGCCCTTCCATCAGGTCTCGCTCCAGCTCGTAGCGCAGGATGACGTGGGCCGGGTAGGTGACTTCGTCCGCATCGACGCGGATAAAGCCGGGCTCGACCCTGTTGTACAGCTTCTCGAGGTTCGCGGGTGCGAGCGCATCCTCTGCCCCGAAGTGCGCGCGAATGCGCGGCGCAATCAGCGCGAGGAACGCGGGGTGATGGCCGAGCTGCATCTCGCAGAACAGGCTCTGGCTCTCGTGAATGCCCATGGAACGCGCCTCGGCCACCGGCTGGCCGAGCAGTGCGCGCGGCAGGCCCTGCTCGTAGCGTGCGTGGCCCGTCTCGTGGACGATGCCCATCAGGCTGGAGACGAACTCCTGCTCGTTGTAGCGCGTGGTGATGCGCACGTCCGTCGGCACGCCGCCGCAGAACGGGTGGCTGCTCACGTCGAGCCTGCCGTGAGCAAAATCAAAGCCGAGCAGTCCCATCACCTCCTGGCCGAGCGCCTGCTGCGTCGCAACCGGGAACGGGCCTTGCGGGGTGAGGAGGGTGTCGCTCTTCTGCCGCTCGCTCACGGTCTGGATGAGGCCGGGCAGCCAGCTCGTCAGATCGCCGAAGATCTGATCCAGCCTCGCGCTCGTCATGCCGGGCTCGTACAGCGCCAGCATGGCGTCATAGGGGCGCACCCCGAGCGCGTCGGCGCGCAAGGTCGCCACCTCCCGCGACAGGCGCACCACCTCCTCGAGGTTCGGGGCAAAACCTGCCCAGTCGTTCTCCTTGCGCTGGCGACGCCAGGCGTGCTCGCATTTGCTGCCGGCGAGCGACAGCGCCTCCACCAGCGCCCCCGGCAGCAGGCTTGCATCCTGCCACTGGCGCTTGATCTCCCGCAGGTTCGCACGCTGGTGCTCGTCCAGCGGTTCACTCTCTGCCTTGGCAATCCACTCCCCAAGCTCGGGGGCGGTGCGCTTGCCGTGGATCAGCACGCCGAGCTCCGCCATCGCCTCGGCGCGGGCCTCGTTGCCCCCCTCCGGCATCATGGCGGCCTGATCCCAGCCGCAGATGGCGGAGAGGTGGGAGAGGCGGTGCTGTTGTTGCTGATGTTGTTCGAGTTTCTGGTATGACATGGGATTGTCCTTGTTATCGTCCCTGATGGTATGCACCCCGTACCTGGCATGATCGGGGCCGCCCGATGCTAGCACTGCCATCCACCCTGGTGCCACCCTCAGGCAGTCAGCCGAGGCGCTTCTGGTGCCGTTCGCGGTTTTCCGCCTTCTTGCGCTCGCTCTTGCGCAGCAATACGTAGAGCGCACCGCTGCCGCCGTGGCGGCGCTCGGCGCTGTGCATGGCCATCACCGAAGGCAACTGTGGCAGCCAGGCGCTGACATGGCTCTTGAGCAGGGCACGCGGGGTGCTGCGCTCCCCCTTGCCGTGCAGGATCAGCAGGCAGCGGATATCCCGCACTTCGCATTCGGCAATGAACTGCACCAGGGCGATACGGGCCTCGTTGAGCGTCTTGTGGTGCAGGTCGAGGGAGCCTTGCAGCTCGTACTTGCCAAGGCGCAGCTTCTTGTAGACCCCCTCCTGCACGCCGTCACGCTTGAAGCCGACGATGGCGTGGGGGTCCAGCATCTCGACTGCTTCCGTGCCAAGGTGATCCAGGGTGAGTTGTTCGGCGGTGGCGGCTTCCCGGCGCGCGAGTTGCGCCTCGGTGGGCTGGTTGTTGCCCGCAACGGGGGCGATATGGTCGCTGCGAAGGGGCCGCACGTCGGCCACTTCCTGCAGGAACAGTGAGAGTTCGTCGTTATGAGACACGGCAGGCTCCCCGCATGAAAATGAGGGAGCCAGTATAGCGGGCCTTGGTGGGCCTTAGAATGGCAACGCTCGCGGGCCCCGGCCCTGCCGGGGAGGGCGGTCTGAGCGAGCCTGGTTATTGCCCCTCTTTGGGCGGCTCTGCGTGCATCACCTTGTAGATGAAATAGACCGCATAGGCGCTGATGAGCAGGAAGGTGCCGAAAATCACCAGCATGGACATCAGCCCCACGCTGTTGCCGAACATCAGGTTCATCCAGAATTCCATCTCGTTCACTCCTGTCACTGGGCGGTGACAGGCATGATAGATACCTCTTCAGGAGGGAGGGGATGATCTCGATCAACTCCCTCTCTGGTTATTTAATCGGCAGCAAATTCTGTGAGCCGACGCGCATCCGGCGCGTCAGGTCGCCGGACTGGACGCTATTTTGCTTTCTCCAGGGTCGGTTCGGTGAGGGGCGTGATGCGCCAGCCCTGCTGCTCCAGCAGGGCGAGCAGCCCGTGCTCGCCATAAAGATGCAGGGCCCCTACCACGATAAAGCTCTCGTTCGGCAGGCTGGGCCACTTCTTGACCCAGTTGCGGTTGCGCTCTGCCAGCAGGGTCTGTTCCAGCCAGGCTTGCAGCTTGGGCGGCGCCATCTCCTCCCTGAGCAGATTGATGAGGGTGGCCTCGTCCCCGTTCTGCCAGGCGGTCATCACGGCGTCGAACCCCTGCTGGATGTCGGGCAGCTCGTCCAGGGTACTCTCCAGCATCAAGGTCTGGTTGTCGCCGACGCTCGCGAGATAGCCGAGCTGCTCCAGCAGGGTCTCCAGCCCGACGATGGGCTTGCCGCCGTCGTTCGCCCGCTTGGCGAAGTGCTGGTCGACACCGTATTCACCGCGATAGCCGGTGCGCTCCAGGGCCGCCTGGGTCAGGGTAATGGCCGCAAACCAGGGACGCAGCGGGGCCAGCATGCTCTCGTTCAGACCATTCTGGCCCGCAGCGATGAGGGTGCGACGGTAGAGGTCGATGGGCAGGTGATCCTTGAGGGTCTTGCCGTCGACGAGCCGGGTGATGGCGCCCATCTCCTGCCACTGCTCCTGGCTGATGTGGGTCATGTCCACCTCCATCACCAGGGCGCGGCTCTGCTGCCAGGCGCGCTCCACCGGGTCCGGCAGGGGATAGAGAGAGGGTTTGCCCGCGTGGATGGACCCCAGCAGCCAGTGCTGTTCGTTGCCCTTGTTGATGCGGTAAAAGGCCGGATCGGCCATGGCATGGAGCGGCAGCAGCAGGCAGAGCAGGAAGGAGAGCAGCGTGGGATGGAATCTCATGAGGCACCTTATGTGAGCGGGATGAGTGCTCTATGATAAGTCCTCATTTGTCACAGCCAAGAGGTTTCCCATGCCCCACCTTCGTTTTCGGGCAGTTTCTGTCGACACCCTGCAGCGGATAAGCGCCCCCCTGATGGCGGATCTCTGCGCCCTGACCGGTGGCAAGCCGGAGTTCGTCACCCTGGAGTGCGTGCCGAGCCAGTGGGTACGAGATGGCCAGCCCGAAGCCGGTTTCCCCTTCGTGGAGCTGGTCTGGTTCGAGCGACCGCAGGAGATGCAGGATGCCGCCGCCGCCCTCATCACCCGCCACCTGAAAGGGGTGCTGGGGGAGCAGACCTATGTGGTGGTGCAGGTGCTGCCCATCGTCAAGAGTCACTACTACAGCAACGGCCAGCACTATTGAGCGGGCATCGTTGCTGAGACCGGTGCATGTCAAGAGGAGGGCCACCGAGGGCCCCTTTATCAGGCGGATTTGATCAGCAGCTTGTCAAGCCAGCGGCTTGGCAGCAGGCGGCGCAGCACGGTAAACAATTTGGTCGGGAAGGTGACCGGGTAGCGGTGCCTGGGACGCTTGCTCGTGAGCGCATGCAGTAACGGCGGGATGCAGGCCTCGCTTGGCAGGGTAAAGCCCCGGGCACCCCCTTCACGCTCCAGCCTGGCCAGCGTCTGGGCATAGGCGTCCTGGTGGCGGCTGGTAGCGGGGTCTATGTGGCGCAGGAAGGCCTCCCGGGCATTGGCGCGAAACCGGGTGTCGATGGGGCCGGGTTCGATCAGGCTGATGTGCACGCCGCTGCCCGCGAGTTCCAGGCGCAGGGTGTCGGTATAGCCTTCCAGCGCGAACTTGCTGGCGTTGTAGGCGCCACGATACTTCATGGCCACTAGGCCAAGCACCGAGCTGTTCTGTACGATGCGCCCCTCGCCTGCCGCCAGCATGGGGGGCAATATCTGGCGAATGAGGTGATGCCAGCCAAAGAGGTTGGTCTCGAACTGCTCGCGCAGCGCCTCGGTGGGCAGATCTTCCAGCGCACCGGGCTGGCCGTAGGCGCCGTTGTTGAAGAGGCCGTAGAGGCGCCCTTCTGCCAGGGCCAGCGCCTCTGCCACCCCTCGCTCTATGCTGGCGCTGTCCGCCAGATCCAGTTGCACCGCCAACAGACCCTGCTGCAGCAGGGCCACATCCTCGGCCTTGCGGGCGGAAGCGATGACGGTGAAGCCCCGGGCGCCGAGCGTTCTTGCGGCGGCTAGGCCGATGCCGCTGGAGCAGCCGGTGACGAGCACGAAGGGATGGGGCATGAGCATGGTCCTGATTGACGGCCGGCAGGTGGCCCGAAGCGGGCATGGTAGCGTGGTGCCACCAAAAACAAAACCGGGCCAGAGGCCTAATGCCAGTCAGTTAAGCCTGACTGGCATTGTTTTTACTAGGTTTTCTCGTCGCATACTTCTGTGGTTTGGCTTTGATGCACCTTGGGTAACTTCGTTCTCGGCGGGCGGGTAACTTGAACTG
>NZ_PQLN01000051.1:0-35148 GCF_002919855.1 Aeromonas sp. ASNIH8
GGGGGTGATGCGGGCGGCCACCTCGTCCCAGGGGATGGCGAAATGGGGGGCCTTGAGGGCGATCACCACAGGGGTGGCTCCCTGCAACTGGATCATGGGGCGGTAGCTGTCGAAGGCCGGCTCGAACATGATCACCTCGTCGCCGGGGTGAACCAGGGCGGTGATGGCGCAGAACAGGGCTTCGCTGGCGCTGGCGGTGATGGTGATTTCCTCGCCCGCGTCATAGTGATGGCCGTAGCTGGCTGCAATCTTGGCCGCCAGTTGTTCGCGCAGGGCAGGCAGCCCCGTCATGGGGGCGTACTGGTTTTCACCGGCCAGCATGGCCTCGTGGGTCACCCGGATGAGCTCGGGATCGCAGGGGAAGCTCGGCGCCCCCTGGGAGAGGTTGATGCTGGGGTGGCGGGCGGCCAGATCCCCGATCACGGTGAAGATGGTGGTGCCCACCTGGGGCAGTTTGCTGGAAACCTGGGGGATGGACATGGGGCCGTCACCTGCGTGTGTGAAAGAGGTCCCTTTTTAGCCCCCCCAAGGCTTGCCGGACAACGGATTATTCGGCATGGTATGCATGAGTTTTTCTCAAGCATGGAGGCTTGTCATGTTGTCCACCCAGCCGCGTACTCAGTTGCCTCTCTATGGTCTGCAGGTCTTCGAGTGTTCTGCCCGCCACCTGAGTTTTACCCTGGCTGCCGACGAGCTGTGCGTGAGCCAGGGGGCGGTGAGCAAGCAGATCGCCCAGCTGGAGGCGCGCCTGGGCCACCTGCTGTTCGTGCGCGGCACCCGTTGTCTCACCTTGACCCCCGCCGCCGAGCGGCTGCTGCCTTTCGTTCGTGAAGGGCTGGCCCGCATGGGGGAGGGGCTCAGCGCCTTGCAGACCCTGCCCCACGAACAGGCGATCAGCATCAAGGTGCCCTCCTGCGCCAGCCGCTGGCTGCTGCGGCGGTTGCAGGCGTTCGAGGGGGAGGCGGTGGAGGTGCGTGGCAGCCATAGCCATGGCATCGACTTCTCCCGGGAGCCCTTCGATCTCGCCATCGTCTACCAGCCCTGCCTGGGGCGCTATCCCCACAGCCAGCCCCTGTTTCGGGAACGGCTGACCCCGGTCTGCGCCCCGGCGTTTGCTGCCAAGCATCGTCTGTTCGAGCGCGACCTGAACGAGCTGCCCCTGCTGCCTCTCATCCATGCCAGCGCCGATAGGCGGGACTGGCGCAACTGGTTCGCCGCCTTCCTCGACATCCCCTGGCAGCCCCAGGGGGGGCAGCTGTTCGATACCCTGGACTTGGCGATGAATGCCGCCTTGCAGGGGTTTGGCCTCTCTCTCGGGGATCCCACCATAGTGGCCGAGGAGCTGGAGAGCGGCGCCCTGGTCGCTCCCTTTGCCCCCGTGCTGGAGACGGATCACGAATACGCCCTGATCGCCCGGCCCGACAGCCAGCGCCACGGGGTGCAGCGAGTCTGTCACTGGCTGCTGGAGGGGGAGGGTCATCCCTGAGGGACGCGAAATGAAACAGCCCCGCGGGCGGGGCTGTTGTCAGGTGAATACCATCTCCATACAGTCATGGTGATGGCCGCTGGCCGATTAAAGGGTCACTGGCAGATCTTGTAGTAGACCTCGTTCCAGCGCAGTTGCTCCTTGAGCGCGGGGATGCGGGTGTGCTCGTCGATGACCACAAACTCGATACCCATGATGTCGGCGAAGGTGCGCAGCTGCTCGATGTCCACCGCCTGGGTGAACACCGAGTGGTGGGCGGCGCCCGCCAGGATCCAGGCCTCGGCGCTGGTCTGCAGGTCCGGCAGGGGTTTCCACAGGGCGCTGGCCACCGGGAGTTTCGGCATGGCCTCTGGCAGGTCCACCACTTCCAGCTGATTGACCACCAGGCGGAAGCGGTTGCCGAGATCGATGAGGCTGGCGTTGACCGCCTTGCCCGCCGGGGCCGCGAACAGCAGGCGGGCCGGATCGGCTTTCTTGCCTATGCCTAAGTGCTGGGCGTCCAGCACGGGTTTGCCTGCGGCGATGGAGGGGCAGACCTCCAGCATGTGGGCCCCCAGCACCAGGTTGTTGCCCGCTTCCAGATGGTAGGTGTAGTCCTCCATGAAGGAGGCACCCCCCGCAAGGCCATATCCCATCACTTTCAGGGTGCGCAAGAGGGCCGCTGTCTTCCAGTCCCCTTCTGCCCCAAATCCGAAGCCTTGCTCCATCAGACGCTGGCAGGCGAGGCCCGGCAGCTGGTGCAGACCATAGAGATCTTCGAAGGTGGTGGTGAAAGCGCCAAAGCCGCCGTCGGTGAGGAACTTCTTCATCCCCAGCTCCTGGCGCGCCGCCTCGTACAAGGAGGCACGCAGCGGCCCACCCGCCAGCACCGCCTCGGTCAGGGTGTAGGTCGCTTCATATTCGGCCAGCAGCGCCTCGATGTCGCTCTCGGGCACGGCATCGATCACCTTGACCAGATCGCCGACCGGGTGGTAGTTCACCTGATAGCCGAACTGGATCTGGGCCTCAATCTTGTCGCCCTCGGTGACCGCCACGTTGCGCATGTTGTCGCCAAAACGGGCGATCTTGAGGTGGCGGCTGTCGTGGATGGCGGCGGCAACCCGCATCCAGTTGCCAATCTTCTGTCTGGCCTCTTCATCTTGCCAGTGACCCACCACCACGGTGCGGGGCAGCCGCAGGCGGGCCCCCATGAAGCCGAACTCGCGCCCGCCGTGGGCGGTCTGGTTCAGGTTCATGAAGTCCATGTCGATCTCGCTCCAGGGGAGATCCCGGTTGAACTGGGTGTGGAACTGCAACAGGGGCTTTTGCAACTGGCTCAGCGCCGGGATCCACATCTTGGCTGGGGAGAAGGTGTGCATCCACACCATGAGCCCGGCGCAGCGCTGGTCGTGGTTGGCATCCCGGGCCACCGCGCTGATTTCATCGAGGGTGGTGCCGGTGGGTTTGAGCACTATCTTGAGGGGCAGGTTCGCCCCCTCGTTGAGCTGGTTGGTGATGGTATGGGCGTGATCGGCCACCTGCTTCAGGGTGGCGGCGCCATACAGGTGCTGGCTGCCGACCAGGAACCACACTTCCAGCTGTTTCATCAATTCCATGAGTTTGTCCTCTTTTAGGCTTTTGTCTGGCCGTAATAGGCGTGTTTGCCATGCTTGCGCTGGTAGTGCTTCTCCAGCAGGTAATCGGGCAGGGGGCGGGCCCCCGGGTTGATCTGGCCGGTGAGCCAGGCCATGCGGGCCACCTCTTCCAGCACCACGGCGTTGTGCACTGCGTCCTCGGCGCTCTTGCCCCAGCTGAAGGGGCCGTGGTTGGCCACCAGCACCCCCGGCATGGTGAGGATGGGAGTCTGCTTGAGGGTTTCGACGATGAGATGACCGGTCAGCCCCTCGTAGTCATCCTCCACTTCGCCCGGGGTGAGCAGGCGGGAGCAGGGGATCTCGCCGTGGAAGTAGTCGGCCTGGGTGGTGCCGAAAATGGGGATGGGACGCCCCGCCTGGGCCCAGGCGGTGGCGTGGGTGGAGTGGGTGTGCACCACGCCGCCAAGCTCCGGATAGGCGCGATAGAGCACCAGGTGGGTGGCGGTGTCGGAGGAGGGGCGAAGGTCCCCCTCCACCTGCTTGCCCGCCAGATCCAGCACCACCATGTCCTCGACCCGCATCCGCTCATAGCTGACGCCGCTTGGCTTTATCACCACCAGATTGCGCTCTCGGTCGATGCCGCTCACGTTGCCCCAGGTGAAGGTCACCAGGCCATGGCGCGGCAGATCCAGATTGGCGGCGAGCACCTGCTCCTTGAGGGTCTTGAGGTTCATGCCGGCACCCCCCGGTTGTAGAGCGGTTCGGCGGCGGCGCCCCAGGCGAGGTAGCGCTGGTAGAGGCGTTCATACTCGGCGACCCGCTCGGGGTGTGGCTGGTGGGTGCGCTCCACGGCGCTCGCCATGTGGTGCTGGGCCTTGGCCACATCGGGATGGATCCCGGCCGCCACGGCGGCAAAGATGGCCGCCCCCAGGGCGCAGCACTGATCCGAGGCCACCACCTGGATGGGCCTGTTCATCACGTCGGCGCAGGTCTGCATCACGGTGGTGGACTTGCGGGCGATGCCGCCAAGGGCGATCACCTGCTCTACCGGCACCTGCTGACTGGTCATGCACTCCATGATGCTGCGGGCACCGAAGGCGGTGGAGGCCACCAGGGCGCCGAAGAGATCGGGGGCATCGGTGCCGAGGTTGATCCCCGTGAGGGTACCCTGCAGGCGCTGGTTGGCATAGGGGGTGCGCCGGCCGTTGAACCAGTCGAGCACCACCGGCAGGTGCGCCAGGTCGCGCTGCTGATCCCAGGCGGCGGCGAGGCTGGGTAACAGGGCCTGCTTGTGGCGCTCGATGGCGGTGCGAAGCTCCGGATACTGGGCGGCGAGGCTGTCAAGGGGCCAGCCGAGCTGGCGCTGATACCAGGCATAGATGTCACCGAACGCGGACTGTCCCGCCTCCAGCCCCACCATGCCCGGCACCACGCTGCCATCCACCTGGCCGCAGATCCCGGCAATGGCCCGATCACCAATGGTGGCTTCGTCGGCGATCAGGATGTCGCAGGTGGAGGTGCCGATCACCTTCACCAGCGCATTGTTGCCGGCCCCGGCTCCCACCGCCCCCATGTGGCAGTCAAAGGCGCCGCCGGCAATCACCACTTCGCAGGAGAGGTGCAGCCGCTCCGCCCACTCCGGGGTCAGGGTGCCGACCGGGAGATCGGCGGTCCAGCTGTCGGTAAAGAGGGGGAAGTCGAGATCCTCCGTCAGCAGGGGATCCAGGGCATTGAGGAAGTCGGCGGGGGGCAGGCCGCCCCAGCTCGGGTGCCAGAGGGACTTGTGGCCGGCGGCACAGCGCCCGCGCTTGAGGGTGGCCGGGGCCTGGGTGCCGCTCAGGACGGCGGGGACCCAGTCACACAGCTCGACCCAGTTGCAGGCGGCGGCGCGCACGGCGGCATCGGCGCGGGAGACGTGCAGGATCTTGGCCCAGAACCACTCGGAGGAGTAAATGCCGCCGATGTAGCGGCTGTAGTCGGGGAACTGGCCGCCGTGGCACAGGGCGGTGATGGCCTCCGCCTCCTCGATGGCGGTGTGATCCTTCCACAGCACGAACATGGCATTGGGGTTGTCGGCAAACTCCGGACGCAGGGCCAGCACGCGCCCCTCTCTGTCGATGGGGGCGGGGGTGGATCCGGTGCTATCCACCCCGATGCCGCGCACGGCGGTACGCTGACTCGGCGTGAGCTGGCTCACCACCGCCACCACTGCCTGCTCCATGGACTCCAGATAGTCGAGGGGGTGGTGGCGGAACTGGTTGTTGACCGGTTGGCAGTAGTGGCCTGCCTGCCAGCGCGGGTAATAGACGACATGGGTCGCCAGCTCGGCGCCGTCCTGGCAGCGCACGGCGAGTGCCCTGACCGAGTCGCTGCCGAAATCGAGTCCGATGACGATGTGCTCAGACATAAGTGCTCCTGACCATCAATGAGGGGTGACTGGGGGGAACCATAGGAGATGGGCAGGAGGGGCGGTTAGCCATTGGCTGCTGGAAATATGGATTTTAACGCTGTCAGTGCGACAGGGTGACGGCTCTCTAAAATTCAATATGTGACGAAATTGCTAATTATATAGACGAAATGGCTGCAATCTCATGGCGTGATCCTGCTCTCCATTTTTAATTGTGAAAACGATTACAACTTGGTTCGCTCAACCAGCAACAACAATAACGTCCTGTTTAAGCATGTTTTTATATGGCTGCGACTTGATTGACTCAACGAGCAGCACTGCGTGGATACATGGATTGATAGAACCGTTGGAGACATTCGCATGAACAAAATCGTTAAAGGCATGATCGCGATGGGGTTCGCCCTTGGTATGGCAAATTCTGCTTTCTCGGCCGAAGCGCTGAAGCTGGGCTACCTGGTCAAGCAGCCCGAGGAGCCCTGGTTCCAGACCGAGTGGAACTTCGCCGACAAGGCGGGCAAGGAACTGGGCTTCGAGGTGATCAAGATAGCCGTCCCCGACGGGGAGAAGACCCTCAATGCCATCGACAGTCTGGCGGCGAATGGCGCCAAGGGCTTCGTCATCTGTACCCCTGATCCCAAACTCGGTGCCGCCATCATGGCCAAGGCCAACAGCATGGATCTGAAGGTCATCACGGTGGATGACCAGTTCGTCAACGCCAAGGGCCAGCCCATGGAGCAAGTGCCCCTGGTGATGATGGCCGCCACCAAGATTGGCGAGCGTCAGGGTCAGGAGCTCTACAAGGAGATGCAAAAGCGCCAGTGGGACGTAAAGGCGACCGGGGTGCTCGCCATCACCGCCGACGAGCTCGACACCGCCCGTCGCCGGGTCGAGGGCTCCCTGGGCGCGCTCAAGGCCGCCGGTTTCCCCGAGGGCCAGATCTTCCGCGCGCCCACCAAGAGCAACGACATTCCGGGGGCGCTGGATGCCGCCAACTCCATGCTGGTGCAACACCCCGAGGTCAAGAACTGGCTCATCGTCGGCATGAATGACAACACCGTGCTCGGCGGCGTGCGCGCTACCGAAGGGCAGGGCTTCAAGGCGGAGAACGTCATCGGCATCGGTATCAACGGGGTGGATGCGGTGAACGAGCTCTCCAAGTCCAGCGCCACCGGCTTCCTCGGCTCCCTGCTGCCCAGCCCGGACGTACACGGCTACAAGAGCATCCAGATGCTCCATGACTGGGTCGTCAACGGCGCCGAGCCTGCCAAGTTCACCGAGGTGACCGACGTGGTACTCATCACCCGCGACAACTTCAAGGCCGAGCTGCAAAAGAAAGGGCTGTGATCCCCATCCCTTGATACCCATGCCGGCATGGCGGAGTGCGCCGTGCCGGCTGGCTGGAGTCATCTCATGAATCAAGTTCCATATCTGGAGTTTTGCGGCATCAGCAAGGAGTTTCCCGGCGTCAAGGCGCTGCAGAACGTCTCCTTCGCCTGCCAGCAGGGCACGGTACACGCGCTGATGGGAGAGAACGGGGCCGGCAAGTCCACCCTGCTCAAGATCCTGAGCGGTTTTCAGGCGCCCACCCGCGGGGTGGTGAAGCTGGCGGGTCAGGAGAAAGTGTTCCAAAACACGGTCGATGCCCTTGAGAGCGGGATCGCCATCATCTATCAGGAGCTGCACCTGGTCCCTGAAATGAGCGTGGCGGAGAACATCTACCTGGGGCAGTTGCCGACCCGGCGCGGCGTCATCGATCGGGAGAAGCTCTATCAGGATGCAGCCAGGCAGCTGGCACGCCTCGGGATGGATGTCTCCCCCGAGACGCCGCTCAAGTACCTGTCCCTGGGTCAGTGGCAGATGGTGGAGATCGCCAAGGCCCTGACCCGGGACGCCAGCGTCATCGCCTTCGACGAGCCGACCAGCAGCCTCTCGTCCCGCGAGATTGAGCAGCTGTTTCGGGTCATCCGCCAGTTGCGGGACGAGGGCAAGGTCATTCTCTACGTCTCCCACCGCATGGACGAGATCTTCGCCCTGTGCGATGCCATCACGGTGTTCAAGGATGGCCAGTTCGTGCGCACCTTCGCTTCCATGGCCGAGGTGGACCGGGATCTGCTGGTCAAGACCATGGTGGGGCGCGAACTGACCGACATCTATGGTTACAGCCCAAGGCCGCTTGGCGAGGCGGGCCTCAAGGTGGAGCACCTGATGGGACCCGGCCTCAAGGCTCCGGTGTCGCTCGAGGTAAAGAGAGGGGAGATCCTCGGCATCTTCGGGCTGGTGGGGGCCGGGCGCAGCGAGCTGATGAAGCTTATCTTCGGCGCCGAGACACCTCGGGGGGGCGAGATATCGGTGTTTGGCAAACAGGTGGTCATTCAGAGCCCCATCGATGCCATTCGCAGCGGCATCATGCTCTGCACCGAAGACAGGAAGGCGCTCGGCATCATCCCCATCCATTCGGTGCAGGAGAACATCAACATCAGCGCCCGCCGCCACCACGCGTGGGGAGGCTTCTGGATCAACCAGAAGTGGGAGGACGAGAACGCGAGGCTGCGGATCCGCGACATGCGGGTCAAGACCCCGTCTCCCCAGCAGGCCATCATGAACCTCTCCGGCGGCAACCAGCAGAAGGCCATTCTGGGACGCTGGCTGTCGGAAGACATGAAAGTGATCCTGCTCGACGAGCCGACCCGAGGCATCGACGTCGGGGCAAAGAACGAGATTTACAACGTGATTTACGATCTGGCCAAGGTGGGCATCGCCGTGGTGGTGGTCTCGAGCGAGCTGCCGGAGGTGCTGGGCATCGCGGATCGGATCCTGGTCATGCGGGAGGGGGAGATCGCCGGCGAGCTTTCCCACGACGAGGCCAACGAGGTCAAGGCGCTCAATCTGGCCATGCCGGCCCGTTGATCTGCTGACCGCAACGAGATAGCACCCGGAATTTTCAGGAGAAATACCATGACAACAACGACCTCGGTCGGCCAAGCCGCCAACGACACCGCGGCGAGCGGTACCCGCCTGCAACTGACCCGCATCTGGGATCAGTACGGCATGCTGGTGATCTTCGCCATCCTGTTCCTGCTCGCCTGCGTGCTGGTCCCCAACTTCGCCAGCCTGATCAACATGCGGGGGCTCGGGCTTGCCGTCTCCATGTCGGGCATGGTGGCCTGCGGCATGCTGTTCTGCCTCGCCTCCGGCGAGTTCGACATGTCGGTGGGCTCCGTGGTGGCCTGCTCCGGGGTTGCCTGCGCGGTGGGCATCAACGCCACCGAGAGCATCCCCCTCGGCATTCTGGCCGGTCTCTCGGTGGGCCTTGTCTTTGGCCTCATCAACGGCATCGTCGTGGCCAAATTCAAGATCAACGCCCTCATCACCACCCTTGCCACCATGCAGATGGCGCGCGGGGTGGGCTACATCATCTCCGACGGCAAGGCGGTGGGCATCGTGGAGGAGGGCTTCTTCGAGCTTGGCAACTCCGCCCTGCTTGGCATCCCGACGCCCATCTGGCTGACGGCTGTCTGCTTCGTGTTGTTCGGTCTGCTGCTCAACAAGACCACCTTCGGGCGCAATACCCTGGCCATGGGGGGCAACGAGGAGGCGGCGCGTCTGGCCGGGGTCAACGTGGTGCGCACCAAGATCATCATCTTCACCATGACCGGGCTCATCGCCTCGCTCGCCGGCATCATCCTCGCATCCCGCATGACCTCGGGTCAGCCCATGACCTCCATCGGCTTCGAGCTGGTGGTGATCTCCGCCTGCGTGCTGGGTGGGGTCTCCATGAAGGGGGGGATCGGCAAGATATCCTATATCATCGCCGGGGTGCTGATCCTGGGGCTGATGGAGAACGCCATGAACCTGCTCAACATCTCCCCGTTTGCCCAGTACGTGGTGCGTGGCCTCATCCTGCTCGCCGCCGTGCTGTTCGACCGCTACAAGCAGGTGCGCAAAGCCCGTATCTGAGCGATGTCTTTCCTCGTCACCGGGCCGGCCTCGCGCCGGCCCGGTGTTTTCCCCGGCAAGCTGTGAGCCAGTTCAACAATTTCACAACGAACAGCTTGCGAACATAGGGGGTTCCTACGCCGGATCTCTACAATGGCCCATGTCGACTTTTTTACCGAAACCCTGTTTTCCGCCATGTCCTCGATGCAAAAAGAGAAGCCGAAACAACTCAATCCCCTGCTGCCTGGCTACGCCTTCGACGTCTTCCTGGTCTCGGGGATGACTCCCATCGAGCAGGGGAGCGCGCTGGATTTCACCATCGACAGGCCCCACGGCATGAAGGGGTTCATCGTCAATCTGACCATCAAGGGCAAGGGGCAGATCTTTCAGGGGGACAAGGCCTTCACCGTGGAACCCGGCGACCTGCTGCTCTTTCCACCAGCGGCGGTGCACCATTACGGCCGGGCGCCGGATGCCCGGGAGTGGTATCACCGCTGGGTCTATTTCCGGCCGCGGGCCTATTGGACTGACTGGCTCAAGTGGCCCCAGGTGACGGAGCAGGTGGGGCGACTGCAACTGGCGGACAACCAGCTGCTCACCGAATTCGACGCCCTCTTCCTCGACATCGAGGAGACCCACAAGCAGCTGCGGCCCATGTCGGAGCAACTGGCCATGAACCTCTTGGAGCGGTTGCTCATCCGCTGCTACGAGGCATCGTCCCAGAATGCCTATCCCGCCATCGATCACCGGGTCCACGAGGCGTGCCAGATCCTGAGCGAGTCCCTCTCGGCCGAGATCTCGGTGGAAGCGCTGGCGGAGCAGGTATTCTTGTCTCCCTCGCGCCTCGCGCACCTGTTTCGCGAGCAGGTGGGGGTGAGCATAGTGCGCTGGCGCGAGGATCAGCGCATCATGCGGGCCAAGCTGCTGCTGCAGACCACGCCGCTGTCGGTCGCCACCATAGGCCAGCAGGTGGGCTATGACGATCAGCTCTACTTCTCGCGGGTGTTCCGAAAGCGGGTAGGGGTCAGCCCCACCGAGTACCGCAAGTGCGCCACCCCGCTGTGAGCAGAGCCCAGAGATGACAAAGCCCTCATGACGAGGGCTTTTGTTATCCATGAGGGGCGGATGCGCAATCAGCCCTGACGAGCCTTGAACCTGGGATTGCTCTTGCAGATGACGAACAACTTGCCGCGCCGACGCACGATCTGGCAGTCCGGGTGACGCGACTTGGCGGATTTCAGGGAGGCGAGGACTTTCATTGTTTCTCTTTTCCTTTGCTGAAGAACTGACCGAATCGCTGGCCGAAGCGAGCGACCTGACCTTCCTTGCCGACCTGCTTCTGTTTGCCGGTATAGAAGGGGTGGGACGCGCTGGAGACATCCAGCGTCACATAGGGGTAGGTGTTGCCATCTTCCCACTCTCTGGTGCGATCGGTGGCCAGCGTGGAGCCGATCAGAAAGTAGGTATTGCTGGCGAGATCGCGGAACAGAACCTTGCGGTATTCAGGGTGAATATGGGGGCGCATGATTGCCTCTTTTGTTATGTTATAACAAGAGATGGATAATGCGATGGATGAGAATCAATATCAACTGTTTTTTCCATGATGACAGCGATGGGGGAAAATCGGGGCCGTTCGGCTGCACATCGTCAGCGAGAAGGTGTGAGCGGTGAGGGCCTATGTGCAGCCACCATCTTTACTTTTTAAAAATACTGTATAAAAATACAGTAAACTATCATGGAGACGTACCTTATGCGCCTGGAAATCATCATCGACAGAAAACACCAGATCCCCACCTCGACCATGGAGGCCTTGCGCCAGGAGCTGCTCAAGCAACTGGGTGAGCGCTTTCCCGATCTGCATGTGCGGGTGGCACCGGGTAGTGCCATGGCTCTGACGGTCAGTCGCGCCAGCAAGGAAGACAAGGAGCTGGCCGAAGCCATGGTGCAGGAGGTGTGGGAAAACGCCGATAGCTGGATGCCGGAAGAAGAGGCTCTGGAGGCCTGAAGATAAGCTCTCAGCGGCAAACATCGTCGTGATCCACCAGGGCGCGAGGAGGAACCTCCAGTCGGGTGATGATCCCTGTACCGGCTTTGCCGAACCGCTCTTCAAAACACGCAGCCATGGGCTGCGTGTTGCGTTGATGGGGTAAGCGCATGACCATGAAGGCGAAAGGCGAAAGGCGAAAGGCGAAAGGCGAAAGGCGAAAGGCGAAAGGCGAAAGGCGAAAGGCGAAAGAGTAATGTTTCTGGCTGCGCTCAGAGTCCCGCCCAACGCTTGAGGCTGTCGACTTGCACTCGTTGGGTGGCCTGTGCGATGTCGCCATTGGCACGCAGTGCCTTGAGGGCGGTGGGGAGCGCCGTGCGTACCTCGTCCGCCGTCATGCCCGGTTGCAATGCCGGGTGGTAGGCAAGCTTGAGCAACACGTAATCGAGCCCGGTCAGAAAGCTGTCGATGCTGCTGTCATTGAAGATGGAGGGGAACACCTTGTCCGAGTCGTTGGGCAGCCCCATCACCTGGCTCAGCTCTTCCACCACGCAATCCAGAAAACGGCCCTTTGCCCGGCTGTAATCCACCGGAATGATGATGGTGGCACGGGTGATCTCGTAGCGAGCGTTGGTGGCGAAATTGGCCAGGCAGATCCCCTCCTTGAGGGCGATGCGCACCGACTCGTCCTGGCGCATGGTGCGTGCAGCCCAGCTCGCCATCTGTTTGTGCCGGGTCATGATGAGGGTGAGATTGGGGTTGTCGCTGACAATCTCGATGGGGTGACCGGTGATCCTGCTCAGGTGACGGGTCTGTACCTTGACGACCTCGGCCTGTAGCGGCTTGTCGCCGAATTCGTTGACGAGCTTGAGACGCACGGGGCCCGGCCAGCGGGAGAAGTGCTCCTGTTGTTCATGGCCATACTCCCGTTTCATGGCGATTTCCATGAAGCTCTGGACAAGGTAGTCATCACGTTGCCAGCGTTCGGTGGCCGACAGCGGCAGGGAGAAGAGCCAGAGCATCAGCCCCGGGAGCAACCAGTGCCCATGGCGAACGGGCTGGACAGGTGTGTGCCATGGGCGCATCTTGCCTCCTTGCAAGGGGATCAGCGGGCGGTACGCTCGATATCACGCCAGGTGAGCCAGAGCCTGAGATCGAACTCCAGTTGATGATAGTCCGGTTCCATGTGCTGGCAGAGCTGGTAGAAAGCCTTGTTGTGATCCTTCTCCTTCAGGTGGGCCAGCTCATGCACCACTATCATCTTGAGAAAGGCGGGATGGGCCTCCTTGAACAGGGCGGCGATGCGGATCTCGTTCTTGGCCTTGAGCTTGCTGCCCTGCACCCGGCTGACATAGGTGTGCAGTCCCAGGGCATCCTTGATCACGTTGATCTTGCCGTCGAAGATCACCTTGGAAAGCGGCGCGGAGCTTTTCAGGTAGCGGTTCTTCAGCTCCATGGTATAGGCGAGCAGCGCCTTGTCGCTCTGGACGAGGTGGGTTTGCGGGTAGCGCTTGGCCAGCATCTCGCCGAGTTTGCCCGCCGCAATCAACTGCTGTACCTGAGCCTTGAGTGGCTCCGGATAGCCCCCCAGATAAGTCAGCTCCGCCATGATTCTTCCCTCTGCCGCAAAAAAGAGCGCCATTGTAGTCAGGATGGGGCCCCTTGAACATGGTCGGCCCCCCTCTTTATGACGACAACGAAAAGGGGCCACCACCAGGATGGCCCCTTCTGTGTGCCTGATTAGCGGCGCCGGTACAGGCCCGGGTCCACCTCTTCATACTGGGCTGCCAGATACTGGTAGAAGGCAAGGTGGGAGGGGGAGGTCGGAGTCTTGAGCTCCTGTGCCACCCGCTCCGGTTTGGCGATGATGAATTTGGGTTGTTGGCGCTGGATGTCAGCCAGCACCCGCTCGCGCACATCGTAGGGCGGGTTGACGTTGGCAAAGAACAGATAGGCGGAGGCCGGCTGGCGATCGGTCCAGAGGTAGTATTGCGGCTGGATGCCATCGACCCAGATCTTGTCGGTGGGCGCCGTCTCGGCCAGGATACGATCGACCCTGACCTGGGCGGGGGGATTGAACGGCCTGCCCTTGAGATTGCCTTCCCAGGCGTTGTTGACCAGCAGCGCCAGCATGGCCAGCGAGGCGAGCCAGGGGGTGGCGCTTCGCACGTCCCAGGCGCGCCAGAGCGGGACCAGAATGAGCACGGGCAAGGCCCACAGCAGGCTGTTGCCGAGCACCTCGCGCACCCGCTCCAGAGACCACTCCTTGGTGCTCCAGCCATAGCCGAGCTGCTGGGCCAGCAACCAGCTGGCGGTCAGCACCACCAGGGAGATGCAAAGTAGCCCCAGGGCATCGGATCGCTGCTCGCTTCTGTCCAGCAGGCAGGCGAGCGGCAGCAGGCCAAGCTGCAGATAGAGCACGTCATAGTGATCGAACACATGGCCGGAGACCGAGTTGGCGATCAGGGTGAACAGCACCCCCAGCAGGGTGGCGCACAGCGCGGGGAGATACCACTCCTGGCGGCGCCCGAGCATCAGCACGAGGAAGGCGGGCAGCAGCATGATGAGGCCGGTGCGCAGCAGACCGACGGCGCCCACCTCAGGAGAGAAGCCGTTGCCGTAGCTCCCTTCAAAGAAGATGCCGAAGGCGTAGTATTTGAACTCGGCCAGCACGTCGTGGTGCTGGAAGTAGGCATAGAGCGGGCCGCCGACGAGGGCCAGTCCAAGCAGGCTGGAAAAGAGCAGGGCAAAGGCGCAGCGCCACTGCTCGCGCAGGCACCAGTGACAGAAGAGCACCAGATACCAGGCACCCCAGAAGGCGCCGTTGTTGGTGCGCATCCAGGCCACGATGGCGAAGGTGAGTGCGGCGACCAGGGCCGGTCCCCAGCTGAATCGCTTGTCCAGCAGCATGGTGATGAAAGCCCACTGGGCGATGAGGGCCAGATGGAATGTCCAGTCCTCTGTCATGTTGCCGTAGTAGTAGCGAGTGCTGTAGAGCGCCAGCAGGGCCAGCATGCTGCCAAGTCGCGCCCGCACCGAGAGCCCGAGCTGCGAAAAAGCCTGCCAGCTCGCCATGAGGCCCAGCCAGCAGAGCACCCACTCCAGCAGCCAGATCCCGAAGAAGCCACCAAGGCCATAGCCCAGTGCATCGAGGGCGAAGATCATGGGACCCTTGATGTCGATCATGTCCCGATAGAGTACGCCCCCCTCGCTCCACATCTTGCCCATCACCGCAAACAGGGAGGCATCAAATCCCGGGGCCATGCCGTGGAACAGCGGATTGCGCAGACAGAACAGCAGAGCCATCAGGGCGGTGAGCAAGATGACCGACGGCCTGATCCCGGGATTGTGGCGGTGCGGGGTAAAGCGGATGGCATGATTCATGGGTGACCTGTTCCTGCGGGAAAGACTGAAAAAGCGGGCTTATCTTGCCGAGCCGGGCTGCACGATGCAATGGAAGAAGTGTAGGCACCTGAAATAATTCGTAAAAGTATCGTTTTCACGCCTCTGGCTGCACTGGCAGGCCCCATCACAAGACAGGGCTGGCGCAGTCGGGCGTCACAGCCTGAGGTTGCATGGTAGGGGGCCTGCGCCTGGGAGCGGATCAGGATTCCCCTATGCGGGGGAAAGGCGGCACCGACCCGGGATGGGCCGGTGCCAGATTCACTGGCCGTGATACTCCACCAAGGCCGGCAGGGGGCTGAGTTCCGGCAGGTGGCGTGCCCAGCGCAGGAAGGCATCCGCCAGGGTGATGCCGAGCTCCTGATTGTGCTGGGTCAGGGTGCGGGCAAGGGCCGTGTAGCCCTCCTTGCCGGAGGCGGTATAGGCACTGGAGACCCCGCGATAGATGGCATCCGGCTCGACGTGCTGCCACTGACCCGGGCTGGCTTCCCATTCCAGGCGAGTGATCCTCTCCCCTTTGGGTCTGTCGGCCTGATAGCAGAAGCGCACCCCGGCGGTATAGGGGAAGCTGCCGCTGCCATTGCCCGTCCCCCCGTTGTTGGTGGCGTTGTCGATGGCCCCCTCCAGCGCTTCGGCCAGTTCATGGCCGTGCACCCGGTAGAGGGTGAGGGGAATGGCAAAGGGCAGCAGGCGTCCGGCAACGTCTGCTTCGGTCAGGGGGCCGGGCTCGAGGGAGCAGCGTACGCCCCCGGCATTGTGCAGGGCAAAGTCCACCTGACCCACCTGTTCGCGGGCACTGGCCAGCATGGCACTCGCTACCAGGGGGGCGACCTGGCTGCCGGCGGGCAGGCTGTCATCGGGCAGGCGCTGGTGATGGAGCGGATCAGCGAGCCGGGTCACCACGCGCCGGGTCATGGTTTCGAGCTCGGGGCGATAGCGTCTGGCCAGATGCTGCTCGAGCTCGGGGGCCGGTTCGCAGAAGTGCAGCCCCGCAGGAGGCGGGGAAGCAAAGGGCCAGGGATCCCAGGGTAACCACTCCAGCTGGCCGCGGCTTTGGCACACGCGTCCCTGCTCGTCGAAGGTGAGTTCGCACACCCCGAGACAGAGGGCGCTGTGGGCGGCGTGCAGGATGGCCACCCCGTTCACCATGAGGGGATAGCTGCCTTCGCTGTCGAGCCCGAGCGGCGCCAGATCCCCCAGCAGGCTGTGGGTGTGTCCGCCGACGATGAGGCTGAGCTCGGGGAAGCGGGTCGCCAGTCGCTTGTCCTGCGCCAGACCCAGGTGGCTGAGCAGGATAATGTGCTGGATGCCGGCGGCCTTGATCTCGCCGAGGGCACGGCTCAAGGTCTCTTCGATACCGTGGAAACGGGTGTGGGGATCGGGGCTCGCGATGGCGGCCATCTGCGGCAGCGTGATGCCGAGCAGGGCGAAGGGCACGTCGTCGATGACGCGCTTGTGCCAGGGGCGGCTTGCGTCAAACAGCTGCGGCAGTCCCTGCAGCCGCAGCGGGGCATCGGCGGGCTCCTGACGGTTGTCGATGTTGGCGGCGAGCACCGGGAAATCGAGCTGGCGCAAAAACTCCACCAGCGGCCCGTTGCCCAGATCGAATTCGTGGTTGCCGATCACCATGGCATCCGGTCGCAAGAGGGCCAGCAGGTCCGCATTGGCCCGCCCTTTGAAGCGATTGAAGTAAAGTGACCCCTGGAAGGTATCGCCGCCATGCAGCAGCAGGCAGGTCTGGCCGGCTGCCTCGGCCTGTTGGCGCAGGGCGGTGAGCCGGGTCAGGATGCGGCCATAGCCGCCGCACTGGGTGCGCCATTCGGACTCGCCATCGGGGGAGAAGCGCATGGGGGCGCCATCGAAATGGGAGTGGCAGTCGCTGAAGTGGGCAAGTTGAACCGTCATACTCAAGGCTCGGTCCTCCTTAGGAAAAAAGAGCACCGAGTCTACTGCATGGGGTGGGGGGGATACCAGCCCGGCGGCAGCCGGGCCGGTAAAGAGTCAGGCGGGAACCATGATCTGGGTGGCGAGGATCACTACCAGCAGGCCGACGGCCACCGGCAGCGAGGTACGTTTGACCACCTCGAACGGAGAGAGATTGCCCATCCCCGCACAGGCGACCACCACCCCGGAGACCGGCGAGATGGTGCGGCCGAGGTTGGATGCCTGCAGCATGGGGATCACCAGATAGGCCGGGTTGACGCCGAGGCTGGTGGCCAAATGGGGGATGAGCTCAACGAAGGCGTAGAAGGGGGCGTTGCCGGAACCCGTGGTGAAGGCCGCCAGGGTGGTGATGACCACCAGCACCAGCATGATGACGATGCCGCCGGTACCGAAGCTCTGGGCCAGATCCAGGAGGTTGGCGATGAAACCGAGTCCCATCAGACCCTGGGCAAAGACCCCGGCACCCACCAGCAGCATCACCACGCCGGCGAAAGCGTCGGCCATGTTGCGCCAGCACACCTGCAGCCCGTCCAGCAGCTCGCGGCCGTTGCGCTTGCGCACCAGCTCCAGCAGGGCGGCCAGCACTAGGCAGATGACGATGATGGTGACGATGTCGAGCTTGGGCCCCAGTTTGCCGTCAAACAGCAGCACACCGATGATGGGGGTGAAGGGCAGGATGGCGTAGAAGCCGGGGGCGTCGGTGACGAGATCGCTCGGGGCGACCGCGGCGTTGTGCTCCCCGGCCTTCTGATCCAGATAACGTTGCCAGAAGAAGTGGGTCACCGCCATGGCGGCGATGGCCACCAGGGAAATGGGCAGGGTCAGCTTGAATGCAAACTCGATGAGCTCCATGTTCGCGGCCTGGGCTGCCATCACCACGTCCCCCGAGGTGGGGGAGAGGATGATGGCGGCCGGCGAGGCGCACACCGCCGCTGCCGCGCCACGGGAGATCCCCATGTTGACCATCAGCGGGAAGAGGGTGGCCATCAGCAGAACCCCGAGGCCGGTTGCGGAGCTCACCGCCAGCGACATGGCGCAGGCGACCAGATAGGCGGCCACCAGCAGGATGTAGGGGGACTTGATGACACCGAGGGGTTTGCTCGCGAGCTTCACCAGTATGGTGTTGGCGCCGATGTGGCTCATGTAGCCGGCAAAGCCGCACAGCACCATGATGAGCATGCCGAGGCCACCCCCCCTGTCGACCAGCAGGAAGCGCACGTATTCGAAGATGTCGGTGGCCATGTGGCCGGTAGAGGGGACGCTCGCCGGCAGCACCGCCTTGCCCATCAGGGCGGTGATCGCCAGCAGCAGCAGGCCGCCGCTGAGCAGTACCCCGGTGGCGGAGTAGCCCTTGAAGATGTAGCGACCCACGGCCAGGGTGACCAGGGTGCCGATCAGGAGTTCTATCATAAAACCTTCCCAAGAGTTGAAGTGAGGGGGTGGCCTGCCAGGGCTCACCAGAGGGTTGCGCTGGACTATCCGGCATCGGCCAACAAAAACACTGCGGATATTACCCACTAAGGAGTGTTTCACCATCCGTTCGATGGCAGCTTGTGATCTCGACTGCAAATCCCCGCCTGAGCCGGGGTGATGACTCGCACGTTTGCAGCAACCGGGTGCCAAGAGCGGATGACAGGGGGCTGGATCAGGGGTAATCTCCCAATCGGGTTATTAATTCATTGATTATTAATTGAAATTAAGCCGGGACTCACAAGGAGCAAAGCCGCGGACAGATGGGACTCTTCAGCAAGACAGGGGTGACGGTGGCCCTCATTTATGCCGCCTCAATCGGTGCTGTACCTTCCCACTATGCCGGTGTGAAGGTCGCCCCCGATATCAAGGTCGACTTCCAGTTCTATCGGGTCTCCGGGGCCGATGTGGGGGCCGTGATGCGCCAGATCACCGCCTTGTCGCCCACCCAGGCGGACGGGCACATCGGCAAGGCCAGCTATCAGCTCTCCTGGCAGTTGCAGACGAAGGCGACGGCGGCGCGCTGCGAGCTGGAGCAGGCCAGCGTCCGTGCCCGCATCCAGGTCAGGGTGCCCAACTGGATGGACAAGGCCCGTGCGCCCGCGAAGGAGCGCCAGAAGTGGGACAAGCTGGTGGCCGCCATGTTTGACTACGAGAGTCGTCACAAGGACATCCTGCTGGAGAGCGTGAGCCAGCTTGGCACGCGCCTCGCCCAGTTGCCGGTGACCCGGGATTGCCCAACTCTGGAGCATCAGGGCTGGCAGGCAGGGCAGGCGGTGCTGGAGGCCACCCGGGCGCGGTTCGACAGCCTGGCCCGCCAGACCGATCAGGGTCGCAAGCTGGGGGTCGTCTGGCCCAGGGCTGGCTGATAACACGTGTACAGTCCCATGGCCGCTCATGGGAAACATAAAAAAACGGGCTGATTGAGCCCGTTTTTTTGTTGGTGCGCCAATAGCGTGGAGGCTGGCAGCCCCGGCTCCTGGGTGGCTAGTCGCGCAGTGGCTTGCCCCTGCGCAGCCTTCGCACCCAGTAGCGGGCGGGATGGAGCGCCTCCAGCAGATCGGCGGCCAGCGGCAGGGGATCGCCGCAGATCTCGCTGGCGACCAGTTCGCCGCACAGGGGCGCCGAGCACAGACCCCGGGAGCCGAGCGCCCCCAGCACGTAGAGGCCGGCGTGCAGGGGCAGTGCGCTCTGCTGATCCGCGGGGGCGTTGACGTCATGATCCGCCAGCGCCGCCAACCGGGCGACGGGCCCGGCTACCGGCAGGTGATCCCGGCTGGCGCAGCGCAACCCGATGCGGGCCAGAGCACCGCTCACATCCACCTCGGCAGGCCAGCGCTGCTGGGGCACACAGGCTTGCAGCCGCGCCCTGTTCTGCTCCTGCTCGTCGGTGCGGTAAGCTAGATCGGTCTGGTTGCGGCCATAGCTGGCCCCGATGCAGTGCGCGCCGTTGTGGGCCGGTGTGAGGTAGCCATCGTAGCAGAGCACGCTCTTGAGCTGGCTCAAGCCAGCCGTGGTCGGCACATGGCTCACCTGGCCGCGCACCGGATAGAGCGGCAGCTCGGCAAAGGGGAGAAGGGCTGGCAACTGATGCCCGGCTGCCACCACCAGATTGGGGGCACGCCACTGGCGGCCATCCCGGCTCTCCAGGTGCCAGCCATCGGCCTCTTCGGCAATGCGGGTTACAGCGGCATTGAACACCACTTCCAGCCGCCCGCTGGCCTGCGCCTCCCTGATGGCGGCGCGGGTGAGATCCGCCGGACAGAGCCAGCCCCCCAGGGGATAGCTCACACCATCCGCATCGCAGGGCAGGCCGACCACCTGCTCAACCTCCGCTGCCGAGAGTGGGTGCATCAGCTCGGGGGGGAAGGGGCCCTGGCTCATCTTGGCAAGCTTGGCGGCGGATTTGTCGTCGTAGCCGAGTTGGGTGACGCCACACAGGGAGAAGGCGACGGGGTGGTGCTTTGCCAAAGCCAGCAGCCGGTTTCTGGCAAAGCCGAAGGCCAGCGAATAGAAGCGCGACAGGGCATCGTGCTCGCCGTTGAGCAGGGGGTAGAGGGCTCCTTGTCGATTGCCGGAAGCGCCGCTGGCCGGTTCGCCGTCTTCGCACAGCAAGGTGACGTGCCGACCCCGCTCCACCAGAGAGAGCGCCGTCATGGCGGAAGCGATGCCGCCACCGATGATGAGCACCTCTCCCTCCCGCCCTGCGGGGCGGGCATACCAGGGGGCGATGCTCTGCTGCGGCACTTTGCCTTCCCGAACACCCGCCAGCATCTCCCGCTTGCTGCCGTGGCCCTTCACCTTCTTCATGGCAAAGCCGGCGGCAATCAGCCCCCGTCGCACGAAACCGGCGCAGGTAAAGGTCGAGAGGGTGGCATCGGGGCGGGCGAGGCGAGCGAGATCGTCGAAGAGATCCTGGGTCCACATCTCTGGGTTCTTGGCAGGGGAGAAACCGTCCAGATACCAGGCGTCCACCAGACCAGTTGCCGGATGGGGCACCTGGGGCAGCATCTCCTTGATGTCGCCAAACCAGAGATCGAGACGGATGCGGCCATCGGCAAAGAGCAGGCGATGGCAGCCGGAGACCGGCAACGGCCACTGGTCGATGAGAGGCTGGCTCAAGGGGGCGAGCTCGGGCCAGGCGGCCAGGGCCTTGCGCAGATCGGCCTGGGTAAGAGGGTATTTCTCGACGCTGATGAAGTGCAGCCGGGATCCGTTGCCGGACAGGGGGGCCTGTTCCAGAAAGGCGGCCATTGTGGCCAGAAAGTTAAGTCCTGTACCGAAACCTGTTTCACCAATCACGAAACTGTCACTATCGTGGTGCGAAAATCGCTCTGGCAGTCGATTTTGCTGCAAAAAGACGTAGCGGGTTTCACTTAGACCGTTATCATTGGAAAAGTACACATCCCCGAACTCACTGGAGACTGGAGTTCCCGCTTCGTTCCAGTCCAATCGGGCATGATGTAAGGATGTTTGACTCACGTTTTCCTCGGCTCGCGTCACAAAATCGCGGGCATTCTACGTGAAAGCAGACCAGTTTGGCAGCCGAAAGCGGGTAGACTCGGTGCCAGTTTTTCCAGACGAGATGAATTAATGAGAAGAGCAGTGATCACCGGTATCGGCGTCATCTCCAGTATCGGCAACAACAAGGAAGAGGTGCTGGCCTCCCTGAAAGCAGGCAAATCCGGCATCACCTATTCCGAGCAGTTCGAGCAGTACAACCTGCGCAGCCGTGTCTGGGGTAACATCAAACTCGATCCGTCTGAACTGATCGACCGTAAAGTCATGCGTTTCATGGGTGACGCCGCGGCCTACGCCTACCTCTCCATGCAGCAGGCCATCGAAGATGCCGGCCTGCCGGAAGAGATGGTCTCCAACGAGCGTACCGGCATCGTGACCGGTTCCGGCGGCGCCTCCGGCAAGAACACCTCCGAATCTGCCGATATCGCCCGTGAAAAGGGCGTCAAGCGGGTGGGTCCCTACATGGTGCCGCGTACCATGTCCTCCACCACCTCCGCCTGCCTGGCCACCCCGTTCAAGATAAAAGGTGTCAACTACACCATCAGCTCCGCCTGTGCGACCTCTGCCCATTGCATCGGTCACGCCCTGGAACTGATCCAGCTTGGCAAGCAGGACATCATCTTTGCCGGTGGCGGCGAGGAGCTTGACTGGTCTTCCACCATCCAGTTCGACGCCATGGGCGCGCTCTCCACCAAGTACAACGACAACCCGGAAAAAGCGTCCCGCACCTATGATGCGGACCGCGACGGCTTCGTCATCTCCGGTGGTGGCGGCATCCTGGTGGTCGAGGAGCTGGAACACGCCCTGGCCCGTGGTGCCCACATCTACGCCGAAATCACCGGTTACGGTGCGACCTCCGACGGCTACGACATGGTGGCCCCGAGTGGCGAAGGCGCCGTGCGTTGCATGAAGATGGCGATGCAGGGTGTCGGCAAGGTGGACTACATCAACACTCACGGTACCTCTACTCCGGTTGGTGACACCAAGGAGCTGGAAGCCATTCAGACCCTGTTTGGCAGCAATGCACCCAAGCTCTCCGCCACCAAGGCGATGACCGGTCACGCTCTGGGCGCCGCCGGCGTGCATGAGGCCGTCTACTCCCTGCTGATGATGGAACACGGCTTCATCGCCCCCAGCATCAACATCGAGAACCTGGACGAGAAAGCCGTGGGCCTGCCCATCGTGCGTGAATACGAAGCGGCCGACCTCAATACCGTCATGTCCAACAGCTTCGGCTTTGGCGGTACCAACGCCTCTCTGGTGTTCAGCAAGTTCAAGGCTTGATCTCCCCGTGGGGAGCGCAACGCGAAATAGAAAAAGGCGCCGAAAGGCGCCTTTTTTATTGAACTCTTTTTATTGAACTCTGCTGATGGTTCCCGGTTCGGGACCGCTGTCTGCCAGGGGCAACCGCATATAGACAGCCCCGTCACCATACTCCACCAGCGATTTGCCGGTGTCGGCGGGCACAAACCCCTGCTTGCGCCAGAAGGCGGGGGCATCCTGAACCGCCACCAGGCCTGCATGGCGATATCCAGCATGGCTCGCGAAAGCGAGTGCCCTTGCCAGCAGTCGCTGTCCGACACCCAGGCCGCGTGCCTTGCTCGAGACAGCGAGATCGTGCAGATAGAACTCGTCGTGGCCGGCCAGCGCCTTCATCGGCACCGAGAGGGGCGGGGGCTGGTGGGCACGCCAGGGGTGGCAGAGCAGGTAGCCCAGCACCTTGCCCTGACGCTCGGCCACCCAGCAGCAGGCGGGGGCCAGCTCGGTTTTGTTCTGCATCACCTCGAGGGGCTCGGGTTCGAACTGGTGATAACACTCGTGCTGGATGGCCATGATGGCGGGCCAGTCTGGCGTGCGGATGGTGCGGATCGTGATCATGATGCGGGTCGGGTCCGTACTCAAACCGTGGCAAAAAGGGGTGACAGCATACCTCAGAGAGCACACAAACGAAACCGGGTTACCTGTCAGCGACTCGTCAGCGAACCGGCTCCTTGCTCACGACCTTGATCAGCTGGTAGCGCAAGGAAGGGGCATCGGCCGGCACATCGGCAAGTTGCTCCTTGCTCACTTCCAGTTGATAGCGAAAGCCCGGTTCAAAGGTGAAGCCTTCGATTTGCTGATAGAAGAGGCTCCAGTTCTCTCCCGGCTGACTGCGCACCTGCATGCACTTCATGGGGGCGACACCGACGCAGTCTGCCAACTTGTCCTGGATATAGAGGGTTTCGGTGGTCGGGGCGCTCTGGCAGGCGCTGAGCAGGAGGGCGGAGCTGAGGAGCAGGGGAGATTTCATGATGAATGTCCTTGGCGTAAAAGGGCGCGATTAAACCTGCAAAAGAAAAGGCGGTCAATGACCGCCTTTGTAACAAACCATGACAGATCGGGCTCAGCGCTGGTCGAGGGGCACGAACTCGCGCAGGGGCTGACCGGTGTAGAGCTGACGGGGACGGCCGATCTTCTGATCCGGGTCCGAGTGCATCTCGTTCCAGTGGGCAATCCAGCCGATGGTACGGGAGATGGCGAAGATCACGGTGAACATGGACATGGGGATACCGATGGCCTTCATGATGATGCCGGAGTAGAAGTCCACGTTCGGGTAGAGCTTCTTCTCGATGAAGTAGGGGTCGGACAGCGCGATGCGTTCCAGCTCCATGGCCACGTCCAGCAGCGGATCCTTGATCTGCAGCTCGGTCAGTACCTCGTGGCAGGTTTCGCGCATTACGGTGGCACGGGGGTCGTGGTTCTTGTAGACCCGGTGACCGAAGCCCATCAGACGGAACGGATCGTTCTTGTCCTTGGCGCGGCCGATGTACTCGGGAATGCGATCCACGGAGCCAATCTCTTCGAGCATCTTGAGGCAGGCTTCGTTGGCACCACCGTGGGCCGGGCCCCACAGGGAGGCGATCCCCGCGGCGATACAGGCAAACGGGTTGGCACCGGAAGAACCGGCCAGACGCACGGTGGAGGTGGAGGCGTTTTGCTCATGGTCCGCATGCAGGGTGAAGATGCGGTCCATGGCGCGCTCGATGATGGGGTTGACCTTGTACTCTTCGGTCGGCACGCCAAACATCATGTGCAGGAAGTTGCCTGCATAGGAGAGGGCGTTGCGCGGCTGCATGAAGGGCTGGCCGATGGAGTACTTGTAACACATGGCGGCCAGGGTCGGCATCTTGGAGAGCAGACGGAATGCACAGATCTCGCGATGCTCCTCGTTGTTGATGTCGAGGGCGTCATGATAGAAGGCGGACAGCGCGCTGACCACGCCGCACATGACGGCCATGGGGTGGGCGTCGCGGCGGAAGCCGCGGAAGAAGAAGGCGATCTGCTCGTGCACCATGGTGTGGCGGGTGACCAGACGTTCAAATTCCGCATATTGGGTCTTGGTGGGGGCCTCGCCGTACAGCAGGATGTAGCAGACTTCGAGGTAGCTGGCCTGGGTGGCCAACTGGGCGATGGGGTAACCGCGGTGCAGCAAGACACCCTGGTCGCCATCGATGTAGGTGATGGAAGATTTGCAAGAACCGGTGGCCATGAAGCCGGGGTCGAAGGTGAAATATCCTTGCGTGCCCAGCTTTCTGACATCGATCACATCGGGTCCAACGGTACCGGAGAGGATCGGCAGTTCAACCGGCTCTTTTCCGGGCAGATGTAGGGTGGCTATCTTATCAGCCATAGCACGTCTCCTTTGCTCTTTTATAATTTGGTTCCAGCCCTACTTTATTACGACTGTTATGACGCTGGCAAAGGTTCTTACCCGTACCACGGCGGCTGGAGCGCCTTATTTGAACCAGAGAACCATGTCTTTGTCAATTTTGCTGGATGATCATTAATGACTTGTTAAAGCTGTTGTGAGATCTGGTTTACGGTTTTGGATTTTCTGTGTAGCTATTTGATTGTCATTGGTTAAGGCCGCCGATATACTGCGCCACGTGGGTGATGGTCGTCGGTGTTTGAAACGCTTTCGCAAAGCCAGATGTGATATCGAAAATGTTATTTTTGGCTTTCCTGAGTTGTTTTGGTAACAAAAACCTAACAAATGCCACTCCTCGCCCTCAAAGCGTGTGAAAACAATAACTAACGTGCTCAATGGAGCTGAGTGGGCAAAGCCGTGAAAAACAAACAGAGACCTGTAAACCTCGACCTACAGACGATCAGCTTTCCTGTCACCGCCATCGCTTCCATCTTGCATCGTGTCTCAGGGGTCATCACCTTTGTGGCATTGGCCATCTTGCTGTGGATGCTTGGTACTTCACTCGCCTCTCCCGAAGGATTTGAATCGGTCGTTGCCATCATGGACAACTTCCTGGTCAAGTTCGTGCTGTGGGGGATCCTGACCGCGCTGGCTTACCACATCGTGGGCGGTCTGCGGCACCTGGTCATGGACATGGGCTATTGGGAAGAGCTGGAATCCGGTAATCAGAGTGCCCGTGTGGCCTTCGTGATCACCGCGGTTTTGGCGGTATTGGCGGGGGTACTGGTATGGTAACCAATTCTGCAACTTTCGGGCGCAGCGGTGTTCATGATTACATCCTGATCCGCGCCACCGCCCTCATCATGACGTGCTACGTCCTCTATCTGGTTGGCTTTGTCGCGTTCAACGACATCACCTACGAGGTGTGGACCGGCTTCTTCTCCAACACCTTCACCAAGGTCTTCACCCTGCTGACGCTCGTATGCGTCTTGATCCACGCCTGGATCGGTCTGTGGCAGGTGCTGACCGACTATATCAAGCCGGTCGGACTGCGCGGTGCGCTGCAGTTTGTGCTGGTGGTGGTGCTGTTTGTCTATGTGATGACTGGTTTCGTCGTGCTGTGGGGTGTGTAAGGTGACTATTCCAACTCGTGAATTTGATGCGGTCGTGATCGGTGCCGGTGGCGCCGGTATGCGCGCCGCGCTGCAGATTGCCCAGTCCGGCAAGAGCTGCGCCCTGTTATCCAAGGTTTTCCCGACCCGTTCCCACACGGTCTCCGCCCAGGGCGGGATCACGGTCGCCCTGGGCAATGCCCACGACGACAACTGGCAGTGGCACATGTATGACACCGTCAAGGGCTCCGATTACATCGGTGATCAGGAAGCCATCGAATACATGTGCAAGACCGGCCCCGAGGCCATCTATGAGCTGGAGAACATGGGCTTGCCTTTCTCCCGCTTTGACAACGGTACCGTCTACCAGCGTCCATTCGGCGGTCAGTCCAAGAACTTCGGCGGTGAGCAGGCTGCCCGCACTGCGGCGGCAGCCGACCGCACCGGTCACGCCCTGCTGCACACCCTGTATCAACAAAACGTCAAGAACAAGACCACCGTCTTCTCCGAGTGGTATGCCCTGGATCTGGTGAAGAACCAGGATGGTCATATCGTCGGCTGTACCGCCATCGACATGGAGAGCGGTGAAGTCGTCTACTTCAAGGCCAAGGCTACCGTGCTCGCCACCGGCGGCGCCGGTCGCATCTATCAGTCCACCACCAACGCCCACATCAACACCGGTGACGGCGTCGGCATGGCGCTGCGCGCCGGGGTCGGCGTGCAGGACATGGAGTTCTGGCAGTTCCACCCGACCGGCATCGCCGGGGCAGGGGTACTGGTGACCGAAGGTTGCCGCGGTGAAGGCGGCTACCTGCTGAACAAGGACGGCGAGCGCTTCATGGAGCGTTATGCGCCGAACGCCAAGGACTTGGCCGGTCGCGACGTGGTGGCCCGTTCCATCATGATCGAGATCCGCGAAGGCCGTGGCTGCGACGGTCCCTGGGGCCCGCACATCAAGCTCAAGCTGGATCACCTCGGCAAAGAGGTGCTGGAATCCCGTCTGCCGGGCATCTGCGAGCTTTCTCGCACCTTCGCCCACGTGGATCCGGTCAAAGAGCCTATCCCCATCATCCCGACCTGCCACTACATGATGGGCGGCGTGCCGACCAGCGTGAACGGCCAGTGCCTGACCCAGGACAAGGATGGCAACGACGTGCCGGTTGTCGGTCTGTTCGCGGTGGGCGAGATCGCCTGCGTCTCCGTGCACGGTGCCAACCGTCTGGGCGGCAACTCGCTGCTGGATCTGGTTGTGTTCGGTCGTGCTGCCGGCATGCACCTGGTGGAGACCCTGGGCTCGATGGAGCACGGCACGGAAGCCACCGACGCCGACATCGCCAAGGCGCTGGAGCGCTTCAACCGCTGGGAAAACAACCGTGACGGGGAAGACCCGGCCCAGATCCGCAAGGACCTGCAGCGCTGCATGCAGAACAACTTCTCCGTGTTCCGGGAAGGGGATGCCATGGCAGAAGGGCTGGCCGAGCTGAAACTCATCCGCGAGCGTCTCAAGAACGCCCGTCTGGACGACACCTCCAAGGAGTTCAATACCCAGCGCATCGAGTGCCTGGAGCTGGACAACCTGATGGAGACCGCCTATGCCACCGCGGTGGCGGCGAACTTCCGTACCGAGAGTCGTGGCGCCCACAGCCGCTTCGACTTCCCGGAGCGTGACGATGAGAGCTGGCTGTGCCACAGCCTCTATCATCCGGACACCGAGTCCATGACCCGTCGCGCTGTCAACATGTCACCCAAGACCCGTGAGGCGTTCCCGCCCAAGGTCCGGACTTACTGATTGCGGAGCCAAGCACAATGAACGTCACATTCTCTGTCTACAGATACAATCCGGACGTTGATAACGTCCCGTATATGAAGGATTATCGTCTTGATATTCCTGAAGGTTCCGACATGATGGTGCTCGACGCACTGATCCAGCTCAAGGAGCTTGATCCCACGCTCGCCTTCCGCCGCTCCTGCCGCGAAGGGGTATGTGGATCTGACGGTCTCAACATGAATGGCAAGAACGGTCTGGCCTGCATCACGCCGCTCTCCGATCTCTTGAAGAAGGGCAGCAAGGTCGTCATTCGACCCTTGCCCGGTCTGCCGGTGATCCGGGATCTGGTGATCGACATGACCCAGTTCTACACCCAGTGGGAGAAGGTCAAACCCTTCCTCATCAACGACGAAAAACTGCCGCCCGTGCGTGAGCACCTGCAATCCCCCGAAGAGCGCGCCAAGCTGGATGGCCTGTACGAGTGCATACTCTGTGCCTGCTGCTCCACCTCTTGCCCCTCCTTCTGGTGGAACCCGGACAAGTTCATCGGTCCGGCCGGCCTGCTCGCCGCCTATCGCTGGCTGGCGGACAGCCGCGACACTGCGGCCAGTGAGCGACTGGGCAACCTGGATGACGCCTTCAGCGTGTTCCGCTGCCACGGCATCATGAACTGCGTGAACGTCTGTCCCAAGGGCTTGAACCCGACCAAGGCCATCGGTCAGATCAAGTCGATGTTGCTCAACCGAGCCGTGTAGTATCGGGGCCAGGGCGCCTTGCGCCGGGCCCGACCTCTGGATAGCCATCCCGCCCCGGGATGGCTATGACCCTACAAGCTGCAGTGCAGCGAACAAGATGTACAAGGGATAGAAATGCATAACGGCGTGATGAAGGCCTGGTTGGAGTCATCTCACCTGGCTGGTGCGAATGCAAGCTACATTGAGGATTTGTACGAATCCTTCCTGGAAAACCCCGACTCCGTTGCCGACGAATGGCGCAGCCTGTTCCAGTCGCTGCCCCAGGTCAACGGACATGCAGTAGAACAACCCCACTCCCAGGTTCGCGACTATTTCCGCCGCCTGGCCAAGGACTCCTCCCGTTACAGCGCTCCCGTCTCCGATCCCCAGGTGGATGCCAAACAGGTTCGCGTACTGCAACTGATCAACGCCTTCCGCTTCCGCGGTCACCAGAACGCCAACCTGGACCCCCTGGGTCTGTGGCAGCGCGAGCCGGTCGCCGAGCTGGATCCGGCCTTCCACAACCTGCAAGGTGCAGACATGGAGGCCACCTTCAATGTGGGCTCCTACGCCATCGGTCGCGAGACCATGGTGCTCTCCGATCTGTATGCCTCGCTGAAGAAAACCTATTGCGGCAGCATCGGCGCCGACTACATGCACCTCACCTCCACCGAGGAGAAGCGCTGGCTGCAAGACAGGCTGGAATCCATCGAAGGGAAGGGCAACTATACCCTCGAAGAGAAGACCCGCTTCCTCGAGAGCCTGACCGCCGCCGAAGGGCTGGAAAAATACCTGGGTGCCAAGTTCCCGGGGGCCAAGCGTTTCTCCCTGGAAGGGGGCGATGCCATGGTGCCCATGCTCAAAGAGCTTATTCGCCGCGCCGGTGAGCAGGGTTGCAAGGAAGCCGTCATCGGTATGGCCCACCGCGGTCGCCTCAACGTGCTCATCAACGTACTGGGCAAGCGCGCTCAGGACCTGTTCGACGAGTTCGCCGGCAAGCACGGCGAATCCTGGGGCACAGGGGATGTGAAGTACCACATGGGCTTCTCCTCCGACTTCGCCACCCCGGGCGGCAACGTCCACCTGGCGCTCGCCTTCAACCCGTCGCACCTCGAGATCGTCAACCCCGTGGTCATCGGCTCCGTGCGTGCCCGTATGGACCGTCGCGGTGACAAGGACGGCTCCAGCGTCCTGCCCATCACCATCCACGGTGACTCCGCCATCGCGGGGCAGGGGGTCGTTGCCGAGACCTTCAACATGTCCCAGACCCGTGCCTATGGAGTGGGCGGCACGGTGCGCATCGTCATCAACAACCAGGTGGGCTTCACCACCTCCTATATCCGTGACCTGCGCTCCACCGAATATTGCACCGACATCGCCAAGGCGGTGCAGGCCCCTGTGCTGCACGTCAACGGGGATGACCCGGAAGCCGTGGTGCTGGTGACCCAGATTGCCCTGGATTACCGCAACACCTTCAAGCGCGACGTGGTGATCGAGCTGGTCTGCTACCGTCGTCACGGCCACAACGAGGCTGACGAGCCGAGCGCGACCCAGCCCCTGATGTACCAGAAGATCAAGCAGCACCCGACCCCGCGCAAGATCTACGCCGATCAGCTGATCGCCGAAGGAGCCATCGCGCCGGAGCTGGCCACCACGCTGGTCAACGACTATCGCGACACCCTGGATCGGGGCGAGCGGGTGAGCAAGGAGTGGCGCCCCATGGAGCTGCACTCCGTGGACTGGACGCCGTATCTGGGTCACGACTGGGCCATGGCCTATGACAGCACTGTGCCCATGGATCATCTGAAGGCCCTGGGTGAGCGCATCAGCCAGTACCCGGCGACCCATGTGCTGCAACGTCAGGTCGAGAAGATCTACGAAGACCGTCGCTTGATGGCCGCCGGTGAGAAGCTGGTGGACTGGGGCTTCGCCGAGACGCTGGCCTACGCCACCCTGGTGGACAAGGGATCCCGCATTCGCTTTACCGGGGAAGACTCCGGCCGCGGTACCTTCTTCCATCGCCACGCCGTGCTGCACAGTCAGACCGATGCCAGCACCTACACTCCGCTGTGCAACCTGCATGACGAGCAGGGCCCGTTCGAGGTGTACGACTCCGTGCTGACCGAGAACGCGGTCCTGGCGTTCGAGTATGGCTACGCCAGCGCGGAGCCGGCCGGTCTCACCATCTGGGAAGCCCAGTTCGGTGACTTCGCCAACTGCGCCCAGGTGGTGGTGGATCAGTTCCTCTCCTCCGGCGAGCAGAAGTGGGGCCGGATGTGTGGCCTGACCATGCTGCTGCCCCACGGTTACGAGGGTCAGGGCCCGGAGCACTCTTCCGCCCGTCTGGAGCGTTACCTGCAGATGTGCGCCCAGCACAACATGCAGGTGTGCGTGCCCTCCACCCCGGCGCAGGTGTTCCACATGCTGCGTCGCCAGGTAGTGCGCCCCATGCGCCGTCCGCTCATCGTGATGACGCCCAAATCCCTGCTGCGCCACCCGCTGGCGGTGAGCAAGCTCGAAGAGCTGGCAGAGGGCACCTTCCAGAACGCCATCGGCGAAATCGATGCGCTGGATCCCAAAGGCGTCAAGCGCGTGGTCTTCTGCTCCGGCAAGGTCTACTACGACCTGCTCGATGCCCGTCGCAAGGCGGAGCAGCAGGACGTGGCCCTGGTACGGATCGAGCAGCTCTACCCCTTCCCGGAAGAGGAAGTGCGCGCCATCCTGGCCGATTACAGCCATGTCACCGACTTCGTCTGGTGTCAGGAGGAGCCGCAGAACCAGGGCGCCTGGTACAGCACCCGTCATCACTACGACAGCGTGCTGCCAAGCCATGCCCGTCTGCGTTATGCCGGCCGCCCGGCCTCGGCCTCACCGGCTGTCGGTTACATGTCCGTCCACGCCAAGCAGCAAAAAGCCCTGGTGGAAGACGCCCTTACCCTGGAATAACGAGTTGTGGATGAGAGGGCCCGTGTCGGGACCCTCTCTGACCTGGAACAAGCCTGCTGGCCAAGAAGTAACAAGGAACTGATTACATGACTATCGAGATCAAGGTACCGGACCTGCCGGAATCAGTGGCGGATGCCACCATCGCGACCTGGCACAAGAAACCGGGTGATCTGGTTGCCCGTGACGAAGTGCTGGTTGACATCGAAACCGATAAAGTCGTGCTGGAAGTGCCCGCGCCGGAAGCCGGCGTACTGGGCGACATCCTGCAGAGCGAAGGGGCCACCGTGCTCTCCCGCCAGCTGATCGCCATGCTCAAGCCGGCCCCCGTTGCCGGTGAAGCGACCAGCGAGAAGCCGGTGGAAGCCGTGGCCGATGACGCTGCCGATGGCCTGAGCCCTTCCGTGCGCCGCATGGTGGCCGAGCACGACATCGACGTCGCCAAGCTGACCGGCACCGGCAAGGGTGGTCGTGTCACCAAGGAAGACGTGGAAGCCTTCATCAAGAATCTGGGCAAGGCTCCGGTGGCTGCGCCGACTGCTGCCGCTCCTATGGCTGCCGCACCGGTCGCGCCGCTGGCCGGTCGCACCGAGAAGCGTGTGCCCATGACCCGTCTGCGCAAGCGCATCGCCGAGCGTCTGCTGGAGGCCAAGAACACCACCGCCATGCTGACCACTTTCAACGAGATCAACATGGCGCCCATCATGAAGCTGCGCAAGCAGTACGGCGAGATCTTCGAGAAGAAGCACGGCATCAAGCTCGGCTTCATGTCCTTCTATGTGAAGGCCGTGGTCGAATCCCTCAAGCGCTACCCGGAAGTGAACGCCGCGCTGGATGGTGACGACATCGTCTACCACAACTACTTCGACGTCAGCATCGCTGTCTCCACCCCCCGTGGTCTGGTGACCCCGGTGCTGCGTGACTGCGACAACATGAGCCTGGCGGACATCGAGAAGGCCATCAAGGATCTGGCGGGCAAGGGCCGTGACGGCAAGCTGACCGTGGATGAACTGACTGGTGGCAACTTCACCATCACCAACGGTGGCGTGTTCGGCTCCCTGATGTCCACCCCCATCATCAACCCGCCCCAGAGCGCCATTCTGGGCATGCACAAGATCCAGGACCGCCCCATGGCCGTCGACGGCAAGGTCGAGATCCTGCCGATGATGTACCTGGCGCTCTCCTACGATCACCGCATCATCGACGGCCGCGAGTCCGTGGGCTTCCTGGTCTCCATCAAGGAGCTCCTGGAAGACCCGACCCGTCTGCTGCTGGATGTCTGAGCAAGCGTGACTGAAAGATAACGAGGGGCCGCCCAGGCCCCCATTCACAGGGGATTGAGAAACACGAGCCCCGGACGGAAATACCTACAACACGGATAGAGCATCTATGAATCTGCATGAATATCAGGCAAAACAGCTGTTTGCCGAGTATGGCCTGCCGGTCTCCGAAGGTTATGCCTGTGCCACCCCGCAGGAAGCGGCCGAAGCGGCCGACAAGATTGGCGGCAACACCTGGGTCGTCAAATGCCAGGTCCACGCCGGTGGCCGCGGTAAAGCGGGCGGCGTCAAGCTGGCCAAGAGCAAGGACGAGATCCGCGCCTTTGCCCAGAACTGGCTCGGCAAGAACCTGGTGACCTATCAGACTGACGCCAATGGTCAGCCGGTTACCAAGATCCTGGTGGAGTCCTGCACCGACATTGCCAAGGAACTGTACCTGGGCGCCGTGGTCGACCGTGGCTCTCGCCGCGTGGTCTTCATGGCTTCCACCGAAGGTGGTGTGGAGATTGAGAAAGTCGCCCACGAAACCCCGGAACTCATTCACAAGGCGGCCATCGATCCCCTGGTAGGCCCGCAGCCTTATCAGGCCCGCGAGCTGGCCTTCAAGCTGGGTCTGGTCGGCGATCAGATCAAGCAGTTCACCAAGATCTTCATGGGCCTGGGCCAGATGTTCCTGGACTGCGATTTCGCCCTGCTGGAGATCAACCCCCTGGTCATCACCGACAAGGGCAACCTGCACTGCCTGGACGGCAAGATCAACATCGACGCCAACGCCCTGTACCGTCAGCCCAAGCTGCGCGAGATGCACGACCCGTCCCAGGATGACCCCCGCGAAGCGCACGCCGCCCAGTGGGAGCTGAACTATGTGGCGCTCGATGGCAACATCGGCTGCATGGTCAACGGCGCGGGCCTGGCCATGGGCACCATGGACATCGTCAACCTGCATGGCGGTTCCCCGGCCAACTTCCTGGACGTCGGCGGCGGCGCCACCAAGGAGCGCGTGACCGAGGCCTTCAAGATCATCCTCTCCGACAGCAAGGTACAAGCCGTGCTGGTCAACATCTTTGGCGGCATCGTGCGCTGCGACATGATCGCGGAAGGCATCATCGGCGCCGTCAAGGAAGTGGGGGTGAAAGTGCCCGTGGTGGTGCGTCTGGAAGGCAACAACGCCGAACTGGGTGCCCGTAAACTGGCCGACAGCGGCCTCAATATCATCGCCGCAACGAGTCTGACTGACGCAGCTCAACAAGTGGTAAAAGCAGCGGAGGCCAAATAATGAGCGTTCTGATCAACAAAGACACCAAGGTGATCTGCCAGGGCTTTACCGGCGGTCAGGGTACCTTCCACTCCGAACAGGCGATTGCCTACGGTACCCAGATGGTCGGCGGCGTCTCCCCCGGCAAGGGTGGCACCACTCACCTCGGCCTGCCGGTGTTCAACACCGTCCGTGACGCCGTGGAAGCCACCGGCGCCACCGCCTCCGTCATCTATGTGCCGGCGCCGTTCTGCAAGGACGCCATCCTGGAAGCCATCGATGCCGGTATCAAGCTCATCGTCACCATCACCGAAGGCATCCCGACCCTGGACATGCTGGACGTCAAGGTGAAGCTGCAGGAAACCGGCGTGCGCATGATCGGCCCCAACTGCCCGGGTGTCATCACCCCGGGTGAGTGCAAGATCGGCATCATGCCCGGCCACATCCACAAGCCGGGCAAGGTGGGCATCGTCTCCCGCTCCGGCACCCTGACCTATGAAGCGGTCAAGCAGACCACGGATGAGGGCTTCGGCCAGTCCACCTGCGTCGGTATCGGTGGCGACCCCATCCCGGGCTCCAACTTCATCGACATTCTGGAGATGTTCCAGAATGACCCGCAGACCGAAGCCATCGTGATGATCGGCGAGATCGGCGGCAACGCCGAAGAGGACGCGGCTGCCTACATCAAGGCCCACGTCACCAAGCCGGTGGTCTCCTACATCGCGGGCGTCACCGCCCCGGCTGGCAAGCGCATGGGTCATGCGGGCGCCATCATCGCCGGTGGCAAAGGCACCGCGGCCGAGAAATTTGCCGCCCTGGAAGATGCCGGCGTGAAAACCGTGCGCTCCCTGGCCGATATCGGCAAGGCCCTGCGTGAAGTAACCGGCTGGTAAGTTAGCCTGTTATCTCAGATAGCAAAATGCCGCCCTAGGGCGGCATTTTATATGGAGGTTAGTGATAGCGGGATCGCCAAGAAGTAGTTTTATTTACACGGCGTCAGAGTGTTCCTTGCTTTAGGGAAGGTGCGAATAAGCGGGGAAATTCTTCTCGGCTGACTCAGTCATTTCATTTTTTCAGTTTGAGCCGATCTTTTCTCCCGTAAATGCCTTGAATCAGCCTATTTAGACCGTTTCTTCGCCATTTA
>NZ_PQLN01000052.1:0-35003 GCF_002919855.1 Aeromonas sp. ASNIH8
CATGAATATCGACTGGGAGAAGCTCCGCCACAAGTAACGGAGCTAACAGGAGACCAGCAGATCATTTTGGAGGTATTGGGTGAGCGCTATCGGCAAATTTATTCCTAAATCAGGTGCGGAATGTCGGATGTAGGTAACATTATTCATCGTTACCACCCAACGCCTCATGCATGATGCTATCGAGCATCCCAAATTTTACTTTGAACGCCTCTTTCTGTTTTAAGAAACGTAGATATTTCCAAGTGGTGGACTCGTTTTTGTGTCCCATCCAGCCCATTAGCAGCTCCATACACTCCACGGCTGGAAAGTTGGCTTCCAACAGATCATTGAGACGATAGGTGCCGTAGGTGGAACGCAGATCATGAAAGCGATGTGTAAATGATGGATGAACCTGTTTGAGCTGAGTCCTGAACTCTGTCCAGCGAGCCTCGATGGATTTAGCGGTTACGGGATTTCCTTGGTTGCTGACAAAAAGTGGTTCGTGCTTTTTGCACCATTGAAGAGTATCTATAGCTGCTTGATGAAAAGATGCTTTAGGAGCGGTCAAGAGCTCAATTTTTTCGTAGAGTTTGGTTAAGCGTTTTAGGCGGCGCTCTGAGGCGCGATATTCATTCAACACTGCCAACAATTGCGCTGAGATTTCAATCTGTCTTGATTTACTATATTTGGTTTGAACACCAGTTACTTGTGGTGAGAGCAATAGTTCATAACGGTGTTGGCTTTCAGCCAGTGGCGTGGCCGTATTTAGAGCATCAATGGTTAATGTTGCGACTTCATTAATGCGTAGCCCAGTATCAATAGATAGCAGCACTTGTAAACGCAGTTCCTCTGCTGTTTGTGGTAAATGCTGGGTCAAGATAGCCAATGATTCACGACTTAATGGAGATAAGGGACGAACGTTTTTGCTGTTCGCGTCACGTGCGACTTTTATCCTCAAATCGCTGGTTTGCACGTTATAGGTAGGGGAGAGATGTGCCAGCATCCCTGTATTTTTGACAGAGACAAATTCAATTTTAAAGGGCGCTTCCTTCTCATTCTTGATTCTGAGGTAGCCATCGTGCATCAACCACTTGTAGTAATTCACTACATGGTTCATGCGCACACTGGCAGTGCTTTTTGCCAGCTCTTCAAGTTTGACTTGTTTCAATAAATGAGAGCGAAACTGGTATGTAGGCTTTAAACGCTTTACTGGCGGGAAGTGATCCCAAGTCAAGCCGTTATCTTCAAGGAACTGATAGTAGGCGTAAAGAGCTTTGGCACAAGAAGAGAGGTCTTTGGCTTGATTAATGGCCTTTTGATAGAACAGGTAGCTGTTCGCTTCGTGATTAAAGGTGCCATCCTGGGTAAACAGGGTGGGCAAGGAGCCAATGTTGCCACTGATGGGATCGCAAGACAACGCGCCTTGGGCATCGGTTTTAAGCTTAGTTTTGGTGCATACGTCTGCTGAAGAAATGAGATAGGACATAAATCTACCTAGAAGATGCCACTGACCATACATACAGTATAGACAGTGGCAGGCCCTTTTCCAGATTTACTTATGTGTGTGGGTTGCTTTTCCTACACCGCTACCTAAGGGTAACAAACTCTTCAGCACTGGTCGGATGGATGGCAACGCAGTTGTCGAAGTCCGTCTTGGTGGCCCCCATCTTCATGGCGACGCCGAAGCCTTGCAGGATCTCGTCCATGGCGAAGCCGATGCCGTGCAGGCCGACCACCTTCTCTTGCGGCCCGACGCAGACCAGTTTCATCCGGGTAGGCTGGCGATGCTGGGTCAGTGCCGAATACATGGCGGTGAACTGGCTACGGTAGACCTTCACCTGATCTTCACCGTATTCGGCGACGGCTTCCGGCTCGGTCAGGCCGATGGTGCCGATGGGCGGGTGGCTGAACACCACGGTCGGCACCAGATCGTAGTTGAGGTGCTCGCCCGGCTTGTTGTTGAACAGCCGCTCCGAGAGGCGGCGGCCTGCCGCGACAGCCACCGGGGTGAGCTGGATGCGGCCGGTGTTGTCACCGACGGCATAAAGGTTGGCGACGTCGGTGTTCTGGAACTTGTCGGTGGGGATGAAGCCCTTCTCGTCCAGGGTGATGCCGGTGGCAGCCAGATTGAGGTTGTCGGTGGCGGGCACGCGACCGATGGCCCAGATGAGGCAGTCCACGGTGAGGTGGCGACCATCTTCCAGTTGCAGGGTCAGGCTGTCGTCGGCGTTCTTGATGACGGCCTTGGGAATGGCGTGGGTGTGCAGCTTGGGCCCTTCCTGCGCCATGATCTCCACCAGGGTCTCGTGGATCATGGGGTCGAAGTTGCGCAGCGGCGCATGCTTGCGCACCACCAGATGGGTCTCGGAGCCAAGGGCCTGCATCACGCCTGCGATCTCCACGGCGATATAGCCGGCACCCACCACGGCAACCCGTTTGGGCTGGCTTTGCAGGTCGAAGAAACCGTCGGAGTCGATACCCAGTTCGGCGCCCGGAATGGTCGGGACCTCGGGGCGGCCGCCGGTGGCAATCAGGATGTGATCGGCGCTGTAGTGCTCGCCGTTCACCTCGACGGTATGGCTGTCGACGAAGCGGGCGAAGCCCTTGATGACGGTGATCTGGTTCTTGCCCAGCACGTTCTGGTAGGACTGGTGAATGCGCCCGATATAGGCCTGACGGGATTCGACCAGTCTGGCCCAGCTGAAGTGGTTGAGCGTGGTGTCGAAGCCGTAGTCGGCGCCATATTTCAGGGCATCGGCGATCTGGCCTGCATACCACATGGCCTTCTTTGGTACGCAGCCGACGTTGACGCAGGTGCCACCCAGCTCTTTGGCTTCGATCAGGGCGACTTTCTTGCCGTACATGGCTGCCCGGTTGGCCGAGGCGATGCCGCCGCTGCCGCCACCGATGGCGATGTAGTCAAAATGCTGTGCCATTGCGAGGTTCTCCGCTCGTTAAGAATGCAGTCACAGCATGATGGGGACAAAGCGGCCGGCCCACAAGAGCCGGTGCTCAGTTCTGCTGGATGGGCAGGCGAATGTGGAACTGGGCGCCCTGGCCCGGTTCGCTGGCGCAGTGGATGCGGCCGCGCAGCAGCTGGACCACCAGGTTGTAGATGATGTGAGTGCCGAGCCCGCTGCCACCCTGGCCCCGCTTGGAGGTGACGAAGGGATCGAAGATGCGCGGCAGTATCTCCGGGGGGATGCCGCGGCCGTTGTCACTGTAGTCGATGACCAGCTCGTCTCCCTGCTGCGCCACCTGGATGGTGATCTTTCTGGGCCTGTCCCAGCCATCGAAACCGTGATGGATGGAGTTGAGGATCAGGTTGGAATAGATCTGGGTGAAGCTGCCCGGGAAGGAGTAGATGCTCAGCTTGGGATCGCACTGGATGTCCACCTCGCACTGGGCCTTCTTGAGCTTGTAGCCGAGGGAGACCACCACCTGATGCAGGTTGTCGGCGAGGCTGAAGTTGTAGCGGGCCTCGGAGGACTGATCCACTGCCACCTGCTTGAAGCTGGCGATGAGTTCTGAGGCGCGTCTCAAGTTGCCTTGCAGCAGTTGCATCGACTCGTCGAGATTCTGGGTGAATTCGTTGAGGTAGGTGCGGGAGAGCTGCTTGGCCTCGATATGCTGCTTGAAGTCGGCCACCCGCTCCTGCAGGTAGGAGGAGGCGGTGACGCTGATGCCGATGGGGGTGTTGATCTCGTGGGCCACCCCGGCAACCAGAGAACCGAGCGAGGCCATCTTCTCCGACTCCACCAGGGTCTGCTGGGCCTGCTTGAGATCGTCATAGGCCTTGCCTAGCTGGTCGTTGGCATCGCTCAGGCTGCGGGTGCGTTCAGCCACCTTGCCTTCCAGCTGCTCGTTGAACAGGGTGATCTCCCGCTCCACCTTCTTGAGGGGGGTGATGTCATAGCCAAAGCCGATCAGGTACTTGAGGTTGGGCCCCTCGTAGAAGGGAGCGAAGGTCCACTGCAGTACCAGCTCGTTGCCCTGCTGGTCGTGCATGGTGATCTCCCTGTCCTCCAGGGCGCCCTGATCGGCCAGGGTGGCGGCCAGCTCGTCACGCTGCTCCTTGCTGACGAAGAGATCCAGCCAGTTGTGCTGCAACAGCTCCTGGTGGTGATAGCCGGTCAGCAGGATGGCGGCCGGGTTGATGCTGGCGATGTTGAGATCCGGCTCCATGCAGCAGATGACCATGTTGGCGGAGTTGATCAGGGTGGCGGAGAAGTCCCGCTCCTGCTGGAGCTGATCGGCGGCCTGATGGCGGGCCGTGAACTCGTCGTTCAGCCGGGTGCGCATCTGGTTGAGGGTGGCGGCCAGGGTATCGAATTCGTCAGGGGACTTGCGGGGCAGGGGGCGACCTTCCAGGGTCAGCTCCACCGCGAGGCGATCCAGGCTCAGTTTCTGGGCATAGCTGACGATGCGGTTGATGTGACGGATCACCAGATAGTAGATGATGACCAGGATGCAGAACGAGACGACCAGGGTCTTGATGGTCTGGCTGACCAGGATCAGCACGGATTTCTCGATGAGGCGCTGGTAGACCTGCTCCAGGGAGGCGGCGACGAACAGCTTGCCGACCACTTCCCCCTGGTAGCTCAGGGTGAACTCGCGGGAGATGTCGTATTGGGGCTGCTCCACCCCCTGGGTGAGCAGGGGCACTTCCGAATTGCCCAGCATCTCCTTGACCATGACGAACTGCATGTTGGGCAGGTTCATGATGCCCTCGATCTGCACCTTCACCTGCTCTTCATCCAGATTCCAGAGACTGGCCGAGATGGGTTGCAGGAAGGAGGCTTCGATCTGGCCGATGCAGGCCTCGATGACGGTCACATCCTTGTTGTAGTCCCAGGCGAGCTGAAGCACGGTGATGAGCAGTGCCAGCACCGTACTGCAGATCAGAATGTAGGAAAGCAGACGATAAGAGAGTCCGTTAAGGCCGACGGCCTTGGAGAAGATTCCTGACATGGCGTCCTTGCGGTCTGGATTGAGTGCGGTTTAGTTTAACTGCTTCATGGACTTATGTCGTGTGTCATCCAATGGATAAAAACAAGGCCCCTTTCGGGGCCTTATTTGTGTGGGCTGGGATCAGTGACCGCCCTTGGCTTTTGCCGGGATGGATTCGTCGAATTCCGGCAGCGGCTTGTGCTCGGATGCCAGGAAGGTGTAGATGACCGGCAGCACGAACAGGGTGAACAGGGTGCCGATGGCCAGACCCGCCACGATGACGATGCCGATGCTGAAGCGTTGTGCCGCCCCCGCACCCGAGGCATAGAGCAGCGGGATAAGGCCTGCGATCATCGCCGCCGTGGTCATCAGGATGGGGCGCAGACGGACCTTGGCTGCCTGCATCACGGCTTGCATCCGGTTCAGACCATGGAGCAGCTGCTCCTCCTTCGCCACCTCGCAGATCAGAATACCGTGCTTGGTAATCAGACCGACGAGGGTGATGAGACCGACCTGGGAGTAGATGTTCATGGTGGCCATGCCCCACGCCAGGGCGATCAGCGCGCCACTGATGGCCAGCGGCACCGACACCATGATGACCAGCGGGTCACGCACGGATTCGAACTGGATCGCCAGCACCAGGAAGATGATGGCCAGGGCCAGGGCGAAGGTGGCGTAGAGCGCATTCCCTTCGGTCACGAACTGGCGGGCTTCCCCCATGAAGTCGTAACGATAGCCTTGGGGCAGCTTCTCTTCCGCGGTCGCCTTGAACCAGTTGATCGCATCCCCCATGGCCACGCCCGGTGCCGGCACGGCGCCGATGGTGGCGGAGTTCAGCTGGTTGAAGTGGGGCAGGGCACGGGGCTCTCCCTTCACTTCAATCTTGATCAGGCTGCCCAGCGGGATCGACTTGCCGTCGGCGGCACGCACGTAGTACCCCTTGAGGGACTCGGGGTTGAGACGGAACTTGCGCTCCACCTGCGGGATCACCTCGTAGGAGCGGCCATCCAGGTCGATACGGTTGACGTAACCGTCCGCCATCATGGTGCCCATGGTGATGCCGATGTCCTGCATGGTGATGCCGTAGGCACCCGCCTTGTCCTTGTCGATGCTGATCTTCATGGTGGCCGAGTCGTAGTTCAGATCGAGATCCGAATAGACGAACTGGCCGTTGGCCTGGGTTGCCGCCAGCATCTCACCCGCGATCAGGAACAGGCTCTCGAAGCTGTTCGGGGTGGTGATGACGAACTGGATGGGCAGACCGCTCGACGCCCCCGGCAGTTCCGGGAACTGGAAGGTGGTGATGGCCATCCCGGGGATGTCCTTCACCAGACCGGCGACCCGGTCCAGCACCTCTTTCTGGCTCGCTTCACGCTGGCTCCAGGGCACCATGGAGGCGATACCGAACGCCTGATTGGAGTTGAACACCCCCGAGAAGACCTGGGAGTAAGCGATCTCCGGCTGGTCGTCCAGGACTTTGTTCACGTCCGCCATGGTGTTTTCGATGTAGTCCAGGTTGGCGTTGGAAGGCGCCGTCCCCAGCACCGCCATGACGCCTTTGTCCTCGGACGGGGCCAGCTCGCTCGGAATGAACTTGAACAGCAGCGGCAGGCTGGCGAACACGATGACGGCAAACAGGATGACCACGATGCGCTTTTGCATCACGGCATGGAGCATGGCGTCGTAGCGGGCCGTCATCCGGTCCAGCAGATCGTGTACGGTACGCTCGAACTTGCCGGGCTCCTCGTTGGCCCTGAGCATCTTGGCGCACATCATGGGCGACAGGGTCAGGGCGATGATGCCCGAGACGAACACGGCGCCCGCCAGGGTCAGCGCGAACTCCTTGAACAGGGAGCCGGTGATGCCCCCCATCAGGGCGATGGGCGCATACACCGCCGCCAGGGTGACCGTCATGGCGATGACGGGCACGGCGATCTCCCGGGTACCTATGATGGCGGCCCGGAACGGCTCTTCCCCTTCCTTGATGTGACGGTCGACGTTCTCCAGCACCACGATGGCGTCATCCACCACCAGACCGATGGCCAGCACCATCGCCAGCAGAGTCATGAGGTTTATGGAGAAGCCGAACATGTCCATCATCATCACCACGCCGATGAGGCTCAGGGGAATGGTGATGATGGGGATGATGACCGCCCGGAACGAACCGAGGAACAGGGTGATCACCACCAGTACGATGGCGGCCGCCTCCAGTATGGTCTTGATGACCTCGTGGATGGATTCGTTGATGGCGATGGTGGAGTCATACAGGACGTTCACCTGCATGGTGCTCGGCATGTTGCGCTTCAGGCTCGGCAGCAGCTCCAGCACATCGTGGGCGATGTTGATGGGGTTGGCTGTCGGGGCTGCGTTGATGGCCAGAACTACGGCCTCGCGGCCGTTGGCGCTGGCGCGATAGATGTCGTGGCTCTTCTCCAGGGAGACCTTGGCGATGTCGGAGAGACGGATCACCTTGCTGTCGCGGGTGGCGACCACCAGACGCTTGAGCTCTTCGATGTTGCCGACCTGGGTCTCGGCGTTGCCGTTGAACAGGGTGAAATAGCCGGTGGCCTGGCCGGTCGCGGACTGATAGTTGTTGCTGTTGAGCACCGTCATCACGTCGCTTGAGGTCAGGTCAAAGGCGGCCATCTTGGCCGGATCCAGCCACACCCGCAGGGCGAATTCGACACCGCCATACAGATCCACCTTGGAGACCCCGCCCACGGTAAACAGCTGGGGCTTGATGACCCGCTCCAGGTAGTCGGTGATCTGGCTGGAGTTGAGCTCCGGGCTGGTGAAGCCCATGTAGAGCACCGCCGTGGTGGAGCCGGTGGAGGAGGTGACTGAAGGGTCTTCCGCCTCTTTGGGCAACTGGGAACGCACCGAGTTGACCTTGGCCAGGATGTCGGACAGCGCGGCGTTCGGATCGGTGTTGAGCTTCATGTACGCCGTCACCGTGGAACTGCCCAATTGGCTCGAGGAGGTCATGAAGTCGATGTTGTCGGCCTGGGCGACCGCCTGCTCCAGGGGCTGGGTGATGAAGCCCTGGATCAGGTCCGCACTGGCGCCATAGTAGCTGGTGTTGACCGTGATGACGGTGTTGATCACCTCGGGGTATTCACGCACCTGCATCTTGAAGATGGCCTGGAAGCCCAGCAGGGCTATCAGGAAGCTGAGTGAGATCGCCAGCACAGGCCGTTTTATGAATATGTCAGTAAATCGCATCGCAGCTCTCCGCGCTTACAGCATCGGGGTTTGTGCCGGAACGGCAAGGGCATCGTTCTCGACCACGTGCACCTTGGTATCGTTGCTCAGGCGAACCTGACCCGACAGCACGATTTGATCGCCAGCCTTGATGCCGGACAGCACATGGACATCGTTGCCACGACGCTCACCTGCCTTGACCACCACCTGCTTGGCGCGTTTCACGCCGTCAGCCTCGTGAATGACGTAGACGTTCTCGCCATAGAGGGTGAAGGAGATGGCGGACTGCGGGATCACGATCTGGTCTTTCACCGTGGGCAGTATGATGCTGGCGCGGGCGAACATGCCGGAACGGAGCTGGCCGTCGTTGTTCGGAATGTCTGCCTGCACCTGGATCAGGCCGCTCTGATAGTTGACCGCGGGCTCGATGGCCGTGATCTGGCCGTCAAACTGGGTCTGGGGATAGGCATCCACGTTGATCTTGATGGTCTGTCCCAGGGTGATTTTGGAGATATCGGTCTGGGGCACGGTGAAGCGCAGGCGCATCACGCTGGTGTCTTCGAGGCGCACAATCTGGGTACCCGGTTCCAGATACTGGCCGAGGAAGACGTTGCGCAGGCCCACGGCACCGCTGAAGGGGGCTCGCACCTCACGACGGGCGATGGTGGCCTTCAGACTGTCGATGTCCGCCTCCAGGGAGCGGTAGCTTGCCTCGGCATCATCCAGCTGGTCCCGGGAGATGGAGTTCTTCTGATAGAGGTTCTTGTAGCGCTCGAACTTGGCCCTGGCTGCCGGCAGTCTGGCCTGGGAGGAGTTCAGATTGGCTTTTTCCACACTGGAGTCCAGGCTCAGCAGCAGTTGATCCGCTTTGACATGTGCCCCCGATTCGAACCGGATGCTGTCGATGGTGCCTGACAGCTCGCTGGAGAGGGTGACCCCCTGGTTCGGCTCGATGAAGCCGATGGCTTCAATGGTGGGGACCCAGTCCTGCGCCTTGGTGACCATGGCGGTGACCGGGAACTCGGGCTCGGGCCGATTGGCCATGAACTCTGCAATCTTCTTCTGCTTGAACATATTGAAGCCGATGACACTGCCAAACAGGGCGAGTGCTATCAGCAACATGATGGCCATCCACTTTTTCATGAACAGGCTCCTGTGATGGAAACATTAGGGTTTAAAATGGCATTCCAGCTGGCCCGGATGACCGTCTCCAGCTGTTCCTGCGTCAATTCGAAATCGTGAACCCGGCGCTGCTGTGCCAGGTTGGCCACGCAATCCAGACTCAATGCTTGCAACACCAGAATGGGGAGATCGATGAAGAGTCCCTGTTGGCGTCCTTGCTCAAAGAAGCGCTCAAGTGGCGCCCACGTCGCCATTATGACCGGATCCCGCTCCAATTCAGCCCCCAATGGAGAACTTTCGTACTGCAATTTGCACTTGAGTGCATTGGGGTAGCTGGTGAAGATGGCATCGATGTTGAGCCAGAGGCGCCGATACTGCTCATAGGACACCTCTTCTATCTGCACACCTTCCATGACCAGGGGATGAAACTTGAGGATAGTGTGCTGATAGAGCTGGCGGATCAGGTCATCCTTGTCGCTGAAATAGCGATATATGGTACCTGCCGCCACCTTGGCTTTCTTGGCGACCACGGCAATGGAAAGGCCGTAGAAGCCCTGCTCGCCGAGGATCTCGTGAGCTGCTTCGAAAATGCGTTCTTTCTTATCCATGGTTATCAGAGGTCAACGACTGAATGAACGTTCATTCATTCTAGGTGGGCGCAAAGGCAAGTCAAGCATTGCCCATCATCTTTGACCCTATGGGGTGAGGGATTCAAAAAGTAGTGGGGAATTGCTGGATCCAGCCTGAACAAAACAAAAATAGTTGAAAAGGGTCGGAAGTGATTAAAAAACAGGCACTTGATTCTTTGTGTCAAAAAAAGAGTAGACAAGGTCGGCATCATCATCAATAATGCGCCCCGTTCGACAGCGTAGCGCCCGTAGCTCAGCTGGATAGAGCGCTGCCCTCCGGAGGCAGAGGTCACAGGTTCGAATCCTGTCGGGCGCACCATCAAAAGTGCGCCGGTTAAACGGGCGTGTTGAAGAACGAAAGCAGCTGTGGTGGCTGTAGCTCAGTTGGTAGAGTCCCGGATTGTGATTCCGGTTGTCGTGGGTTCGAGCCCCATCAGCCACCCCATTTTACAGCTTGTCAGGTACGCGAAGGTGGCGGAATTGGTAGACGCGCTAGCTTCAGGTGTTAGTGCCCCCCGGGTGTGAGGGTTCGAGTCCCTCTCTTCGCACCATACTTGCTGTATGACGAGGATGACCAGATGGTCATCTTTGTGTTTTTGGAATACCCCCTCGGTGATTAGCGCAGCCCGGTAGCGCATCTGGTTTGGGACCAGAGGGTCAAAGGTTCGAATCCTTTATCACCGACCACATTTGAAAACCCCGCTCAGGCGGGGTTTTTGCTTTTTGGCGTTTCTGTTCCGCTTTTTCCTGTCACGTCTTTTTACACTTCTTCAGGCGCCCGTTCGCCACGAGTTCGCTATGCTGGGGCCCGGAGCCGCGAGACAGGGGACGCTCGGGCACGGACCAGATACGAGGCCTATGCATCACCATATCACTTCTCTTCAACTCTCCGTGCTGGCCATGGCCGCACTGCTGCTGGGTGGTTGCGCCCTGCAGCCGAAACCGGATGATCTTCTGATGGGCGCCGCCCCCAAGCCAAAGGCCAAACTCGAGGCCACCTTGGTGACCAGTGGTGGCTTCTGCGTGACCCTGAGCGAGCAGGGCCGTCTGCTGACTCAGCCCTGCGATCAGCAACCGAACCAGTCATTCAGCTGGGATGTCGGCGCCCTGCAACTGGCCGGGGATTGCCTGGTCGCCAGAGGGGAAGATGGTCTGGGGATGGAGGTGTGCCGGGAGGAGAGCCATCAATGGCTGTGGCAGGGGGATCGTCTGTTCAATCGGCAGATGTCGCTGTGCCTGGATGTGGCGGGTCGCCGTCATAAGCCGGCCGTCCCCCTGCGCCTCGCCGAATGCTATGGCGGCGCCAACCAGAGCTTTGAGTGGACGCCATCCGGCACGCTGTTGAACCGTCTGATGCACCCGGCACTGGCGTGGTGACAAGAGGGCGAGAAACAAAAAGGGTGGTCACATGGGCCACCCTTTTTCTATCCGCGATGGGGATGCCTTATCAGCGGGTCTGGGAGGCGAACAGTTTCTCCAGATAGACGGCAACGCCATCTTCATCGGAAGTGAGGGTCTGTTCATGCTCTGGCAGGGCCTGTTTGAGGCGATCGTGGGCGTTGCCCATGACCACGCCGCGGCCCACCATGCTCAGCATCTCGAAGTCGTTCATGCCATCGCCAAAGGCCACTGCCTGGGACATCTCCAGGCCGTGCTGCTCCAGCACGGCGCGCACGGCATTGCCCTTGTGCACGCCGGCGTGCATCACCTCGAGGCAGTCAGGCAGGGAGAAGGTGACGTTGAGTCGATCACCATATTGCTGGTTGAGGTGCGCCTCTATCTTCAGCAGCTTGTCGTGGTCGCCGATGTAGAACACCTTGTTGACCCTGTCCTTCGGGTGGTTGGCCAGATCCGCCATGCGGTAGCTGAAGCCGGAGTCGTGATGGAACTGCAGCAACCAGGGCAGCTCCTCTTCCACCAGCCACTCGTCGCCGTAGTAGACGTTGATGTGGATGGACGGGTCGCGTTCCATGGCGATCAGCTCGGCCGCCACCGTGCTCGGTAGCGCCTGGTTGTAGACCAGTTGATCCTGCTTGTCGTGTACCACGGCGCCGTTGGAGGTAATGAGGTAGATATCCAGCCCCAGTGCATCGCGGATGCTGCGCACATCCACATGGTGACGGCCGGTGGCGACCACGAACTTGACGCCCTGGTCGACCAGGCGGTGCAGGGTATCCCGGGTGCGGGAGGAGATCTGGTGCTGCCCGTTGAGCAGGGTACCATCGAGATCGGACACAACTACCTTGAACATCATTACCTCGACTTCAATTGAACGCCGGGGGAGTGTACCCCAGCGTCTGCCGTCACCCCATTTATTTAGGGATCCAAAAAATAACCAGCCCCTTCTGGTCGCGTCAGTAGCGCGCGAAGAAGGCCAGGGTTGCATTGAGCGCGGCGTGGCGCTGGGGATCCGCCTCGATGAAGAGCTCGTGCCAGGCCCCTTCGATACGCAGCGGCTTGCTCCCTTCACATTGGGCCTTGGCGCAGAAGGCCTCCTGGGCGCCGTTGTCCACCACGCTGTCCTCGCCGGCCTGCAGCAGCAGCAGCGGCGTCTTGATGGCGCCGGCGTCGGCCACGGCCGCGTCCGATCCTGTGATGGCCTGATGGATCCAGTGGGCGGTGGCGCCCCCCAGCCTGACCTGGGGATGCTGTTCGTAGATCTGGCGGAAGGCCTGATAACGCGCCGTGCTGTGGGTCAGCTCGTTGTCGGCAAAGCCGTGATCCTCATAGGGTCCCTGACCCGGGCCGTAGGGGGGCTCGCCCACCCAGCCGCCGACCGTGCCGATGGTAGCCGCCAACCCCTTGGCTAGCCACTTGGGCAGGCCGCCGAGGTTGATGCCCATCATGGGGGAGGAGAGCACCGCCGCCTGGATGTCGTTCGGCCAGCGTTCCAGATAGCGGGCCGAGATGGCCCCCCCCATGGAGTGGGCCAGCAGGAACAGCTTGGCAGGCTTGTCCGGTACAATCACTTCGTCATGAAACTGTTTGAGATCGGCGACATAGTCGTCGAACTGGTCGACATACCCCTTCTCTTTGTCGGCTAGCATGCGGTCTGACATTCCCTGGCCGCGATGATCGATGAGGTAGAGGCTGTAACCCTGGCGCCAGAGATCCCAGGCCAGCTCCTGATACTTGAGGTAGCTCTCGACCCGGCCGTTGACGATGAGGATGGCGCGATCGATCTTGGGTTGGCGCAGGGCGGCATAGCGGAGGGTGACCCCGTCCTTGCCCTTGAACTCCCCCGGGGCGGCATGGTCGCGCCAGAAGTCGGGCAGGGTCTGCTGATAGAGGGCGGGGACGTCGGCTTCAGTGGTCAGCTGGTAAGGATTGCTCACGGCAAGGGCTCCGGCAGAAAACAGGGTCAGGGCCAGCAGGGGCAGGTGGTTAAGCTTCATCAGTGTACTCTTCCGAAGGATCATCCGATTGCTGGGCGGCCCAGCCCTTGCGGGTCAGCTGCATCTGCTGCCACCAGCGTTCGTCCGCCAGGATCTCGCCGGCCGGACCGAGCTGGGGGTAGGGCATCTCTTTCTCCTTGCAGAGCTGGGCATAGACGGGATAGCCCCCCTCGAACAAGATGGTGTTCTGCTCTTCCAGGCTGAGTGGGCAGCCGCGCTGATAACAGCCGGCCAGTTCGCGCTGGCGCTGGGCCTCGTAGAGGATGGCGGCGGCGGCCACCGAGACGTTGAGGGACTGCACCATGCCCACCATGGGGATGACGATATGGTGATCGGCCAGGGCCAGCGCCTCTTCGCCGATGCCGTGCTTCTCCTGGCCCACCAGGATGGCGGTGGGTTTGGTGTAGTCGATGGCACGAAAGTCCACGGAGCTATCGGAGAGGTGGGTCGCCAGGATCTGCATGCCGGAGGCTTTGAGTTCGGTCACGGCACTGCCGATGTCCGGGTGCAGCTTCACGTCCACCCAGTTCTGGCTGCCGCGGGCGGTGCCCTTGCGCTTGTGGATCCAGCTCTTGGGCCAGACCGCGTGCACCCGGTGGATGCCGATGGCATCGGCGGTGCGCACGATGGCGGCCAGGTTGTGAGGTTTATGAACCTCTTCCATGCAGACGGTCAGGTCGAGCTGGCGCTGGGCCAGCATGTCGGAAATGCGTTTGAAGCGTTCAGGAGTCATGTCGGTTTCTATGTCGTGAGGCCGGTGCATGCAACAAGGCTGGTGGCCTGCGGCATGGGGCCCTGGGTATCTCTTGAAAAGCAGCAGGCGGCTTGCGCCGCCTGTGTTCAGTTTTTCTGTCGGCTCACCCTGAGCACGTTGGGCATGACCCGGATCTTGCGCATGATGTTGGCGAGGTGGATCCGGCTCTTGGTGGTGATGAGCAGGGTGACCACATAGACCCGGCCATCTTTCTCCTCGGTGCTGATGGCGTGGATGTTGGCGCCGGTGGCGGCAATCACGTTGGCCAGCTCCGCCAGGGCGCCCTGGTGGTTGACGATCTCGATGCTGATGCCGGTGCGGAATTCCTGCTCCTGCTCCTTGTCCACCTCCCACTGCACCGGCAGGTATTTGTCCGGTTCGCGGCTGTAGCCCTTGATGTTGCGGCAGGACTCTTGGTGGATCACCAGTCCTTTGCCCGGGCTGATGTGGGCGATGATGGCGTCCCCCGGGATGGGGCGGCAGCAGTTGGCGAAGGTGACCAGCATGCCGTCGGCCCCCTTGATCGGCATCTTTTTGCTGGTGGATTTGGGTTGCTCTTCCGGCGGCAGCTCATCCCCGAGCATGCGGCGTGCCACCATGACGCTCATGGCGTTGCCAAGGCCCACGTCGGCCAGCAGCCCCTGCAGGTTCTCGTGTTTGGTGTCGGCCAGCACCTGCTTGACGCGGGCTTCCGGGATGTCTTCGATGTTCTTGGCGCCGAGGGCATGGTTGAGCAGGCGGCGGCCCAGCACCACGGACTCTTCGGTGCGCAGATTCTTGAGGAACTGACGTATCTTGGAGCGCGCCTTGGTGGTCACCACGAAGTTGAGCCAGGCCGCATTCGGGCGGGCGCCGGGGGCCGTGATGATCTCCACAGTCTGACCGGAGTGCAGCGGGCTGCTCAGCGGATAGGGGTGGCGGTCGACCCGGGAACCGACGCAGGCGTGACCGATGTCGGTGTGCACCGTGTAGGCGAAGTCCACCGGGGTGGCGCCGGCGGGCAGCTCCATGATGCGGCCCTCCGGTGTGAAGACGTAGATCTCGTCGGGGAAGAGGTCGGTCTTGACTCCCTCGATGAACTCGAAGGAGCTGCCGGCGCTCTGTTGCAGCTCCAGCAGGCTCTGCATCCAGCGTTGGGCGCGGATCTGGGCCGTGGTACCCGAGCTGTCCCCATCCTGCTTGTAGGCCCAGTGGGCGGCGACGCCCTTGTCGGCCATCTGGTCCATGAACTCGGTGCGGATCTGCACCTCCACCGGTACCCCGTGGGGGCCCACTAGGGAGGTGTGCAGGGACTGGTAGCCGTTGGTCTTGGGGATGGCGATGTAATCCTTGAAGCGACCGGGGCGCGGCTTGTAGAGGCTGTGCATCTGCCCAAGCACCCGGTAGCAGGTGTCTATGTCTTTCACTCTCACTCTGAAAGCATAGATATCCATCACTTCGTGGAATTGCAGTTCTTTCTTCTCCATCTTGTTGTAGATGGAGAACAGGTTCTTCTCGCGTCCGCTCACCTGGGCATCGATGCCGGCTTCCCGCAGACGCCCCTCAATCTCGCTCTGGATGGAGTCGATGATCTCACGCCGGTTGCCACGGGCGCGGCGTACCGATTCCCGCAGTACCCGGGAGCGCATGGGGTAGAGCGCCTCGAAGCCGAGCTCTTCCAGCTCGTTCTTCATGGTGTGAATACCGAGGCGGTTGGCGATGGGGGCGAAAATCTCGAGGGTTTCCCGTGCGATGCGGCGGCGCTTGTCCGGCCGCAAAGATCCCAAGGTGCGCATGTTGTGGGTGCGGTCGGCCAGCTTGATCAGGATGACACGGATGTCCTGGGTCATGGCCATCATCATCTTGCGGAAGTTCTCGACCTGGGCTTCCTTGCGATCGCGGAACTTCAGCTTGTCGAGCTTGGAGACACCGGAGACCAGCTCGGCGACGGCGTTGCCAAACTGCTCGGCAAGATCGTCCTTGGTGACAGGGGTATCTTCGATGACGTCGTGCAGCACGGCAGCCATCAGGGTCTCGTGATCGAGGCGCATGTCGCCCAGGATGCGGGCCACGGCAACGGGATGAGTGATGTAGGGTTCACCACTGGAACGCATCTGTCCCTGGTGAGCATCACGGGCTACCACATAGGCTTGCCTGAGCTTCTCAACCTGCTCGGGTGGCAGGTAGGAACTGGCTATTTCTTTAAGATTTTCAAATAAATACAAGACAGTCCCCGCAGCGGTTAAACGGCAATCCGTGAAATTGAGGGTATGCCCTCGAGTTTGCGAGGTTTTCGAGCGGTTGTAAATGGGGAGAACAGCCGGCACCCGGGCGGGTGCCGACTATGGGAGGCGACTGACTTAGCCGCGACCTTCTGCGATGGCAGCAACGGCAGCCAGCTCGGCGGCTTCCTGCTCTTGCTGCTCGTAGCGGTCCTGAGTATCCATCACCTGGTTGTTGACCAGACCCAGTTCGATCTCGCGCAGGGCGATCACGGTCGGCTTGTCGTTCTCTTCGTCGACCAGGGGATCCTTGCCTTGTACCGCGATTTGACGGGCGCGGCGCGCGGCGACCAGCACCAGGTCAAAACGGTTACCTACCTGTTTTACAGCATCTTCTACAGTAACGCGGGCCATGCGGGACTCCAGTGTTTGGGCTTTCTGTGATTGAAAAAGCGGTGTTTAAAAATGACGCAAAAGTTTACTTGTTTTTGGCTTACTCTGCCAGTAGCTGTTTCAGCAAGTTTTGCTGGGCCTGCTGTTGCTGACGCATTTCCAGGCGCTGGCACTCGATGACGGCCCTGAGCTGGAACAGTGCCAGCTCAAAGTCTTCATTGATGATGACATAGTCATACTCGTCATAGTGCACCATTTCGGCAATGGCTTTCTCCATCCGGCCCTTGATCACCTCGGCGCTGTCCTGGCCGCGGCCGATCAGGCGGCGCTCCAGCTCCTCGCGGCTGGGAGGCAGGATGAAGATGGACTTGGTCGGCATCTGTTCGCGGATCTGGCGGGCGCCCTGCCAGTCGATGTCGAGGAAGACGTCGATGCCCTGCGCCAGGCAGGCCTCGATGGCGGCGCGGGAAGTGCCGTAGTAGTTGCCGAAGACTTCTGCCCACTCCAGAAAGTCACCGCGCTCGATCAGCGCCTTGAACTCTTCCACCTTGACAAAGTGGTAGTGCACCCCGTGCTCTTCACCGGGACGGGTGGCGCGGGTGGTATGGGAGACCGACAGCTGCATCTTGCCGGCGGCGTTGTGCTGGGTCAGCAAGGCATTGAGCAGGCTGGACTTACCGGCCCCGCTCGGGGAAGAGATGATATAGAGAGTGCCTTGTTGCGCCATGTCTGTACCTTTAAGCGATGATCCGCGCTTTGGTTGTAGCAGAGGCCGCCGTCTTGTGCCCGATAAGGGAGACGGTTGCTCGCAATGCGCGGAGGAATCAGAGTCAGGAGGATGTAAAGGCGGCGAATCTTAGCAGATGGGGGCGGATAAAAAAACGGCCGGAATCATATTCCAGCCGATCAAAATATCCGTAGCTTGCTGTGCGGGCGTTACCCGCATAGAGGGCCATTCTGCCCACGGAGCCGGGGCCGGGCCATCAGATTATCCCTGCGCCAGGGCTCGGAATTTCCGAGTTGCCCTGGGTTGGTAGAAGATGCTTGTCGGTACAGAGGCTGTCGAAGGCGGCGATGACCCGCTCGCGGCTTATCTTGGCCATGGCGTCCGGATCCTTGAGGCGGGTGCGCCAGCCGAGCTCGGCCAGCGGCTTGCCGGTCTCCTGCTCAATCAGCTCCTGATAGACGCTGACCAGATAATCCCGGCACAGATAGGGGCCGGTACGGGCGGGGTTGTGGTGGGCGTAGAGGCCGATCACGGGTGTCCCCACCAGGGTGGCCATGTGGGCAGGGCCGGTATCCGGGGCCAGCACCAGGCTCGCCTCGCCAATCAGCGCCAGCAATTGCTTGAGGCTGGTCTGCCCCACCAAATCTTCCGGCTTGCTCTGGCTGAGGCGCTGGATCTCGGCGGCGAGATCCCGCTCCAGCCTGGCCGGTCCGCCGCACAGATAGACCTGAAAGCCCTTGTCTGTTGCGTGATCCGCCAGCGCGGCGTAGCCGGCGGCAGTCCAATTCTTGAATGCCTTGCTGGCAGCGGCGCAGATGAGCAGGGTCGGCTTGCCGCCAATTTTCTCCTTCGCCCAGGTCTGGTGCTCGGCGCTGATGGGCAGTTGCCAGTCCGGGGTCAGATCCTTTATCCCGAGCTCTTTGGCGAAGGCGAGAAAGCCGTCCAGCACGTGGGGGGAGGCGGGTGAGGGGACCCGATGGTTGGTGAACAACCACTGACCGTCGCTGGCGCGCTCCCGATCAAACCCGAGTTTGACCTTGGCCTTGATGCCGAGGGTGGCGATGCTGGCGCGCATGGCGGCCTGCAGGTGGAGCAGGGCATCAAACCTGCGCCCCTTGAGGGTCTGCCAGAGATCGCGATAGCCGCGCCACCCCTTGCTCTTGTCGAAGGGAATGACCTCGACCCCCGGCAGATCGGCGAACAGGGTCGCCTCAATCTTGCCGGTGATCCAGGTGATGCGGGTCTGGGGCCACTCCCGCTGGATGACGCGTACCAGCGCCAGCGCGTGGCAGCAATCTCCGATGGCGGAGAGCCGCAGGATGCAGATGGAGGAGGGCGGCGTTTGGAACAGCGGCATGATGTGGCGCAACGATGGCAAAATGGATGGATGGCATTATGCAAACTCCCCTGTGGATTGTAAAATTGCGCCGGTTGCCCGACCGGCACGGCTTTCTGAATGGATGCCCTGCACCCACTATCGACCGGAATTCTCATCATGCTGACACACACCACCCACAACCAGGTCTGCTGGTATGCCGACGGAGTCTTCCGCGATCCTTCCCCTGCCTTGTTCGATCCTGTCTGGTGGCAGACCCATCGCCAGGTGGTGGGTTCTTCCATCGGCCGCGGGGTGACCTGGTTCGTGAAGGATGAATCCCGCCACTTGGTGCTGCGTCACTACTACCGTGGCGGCATGGTGGGCAAGCTGGTGCGTGACCGGTTCTGGTTTGAGGGGGTGGAGAGCAGCCGAGCCATGGCTGAATATCGTCTGCTGGCGACTCTGAGTGAACAGGGGCTGCCGGTGCCGCGCCCCTTTGCGGCCCGCATGGTCAAGCAGGGGCCCTTCTATCGGGCCGACATCCTGATTGAGCGCATTCGCGGCGCCAAGGATCTGGTGGCCCTGCTCAAGCAGGGGCCGATCGCCGGTGAGGTGTGGCACAAGATAGGCAAAACGGTGCGCCAGTTGCACGATGCAGGGGTCTATCATGCGGATCTCAACAGCCACAACCTGCTGCTCGACAAGGAGGGCAAGGTGTGGGTGATCGACTTCGACAAAGGAGCCATCCGCTCCCCCGGCAACTGGCAGCAGGCCAACCTGGAGCGGTTGCTGCGCTCCTTTAACAAGGAGTCGCAACTGCACACCAGCTTCCACTTCGTGCCGGAGAACTGGCAAGCGCTGATGGCAGGCTATCAGGGCAAGGTGGCGTGACGTCGGGCTTCACTTCGTAGCAAGCCCTGATGGCGGACCACCAGAGGCGAGAGGTGCGAGGCCAGCGATGCTGGCGCGATTGCTCGGCGCCAGCACCAATGTTACTTATTGAGTGTGATTGCTTGGACAGATATTCAGATCCGGTTTCGAGGCGCGTGATGGAAAGGTATGAGACTCCCGGGGTTGAGGTCACCACTCCCCTTGAGGTGACGCTGATGGCACAGGCCATGGCGATGTTGGAGGCCGGGATCTGGACCTGGTCGGCCGGGCAGGGTCTGAGGCGGGACCCTTCCTGTCTGCAACTGCTGGGTCTGGAGGGGGGCGAGCTGGGAGATCTCGGCTGGCTGGATCGGGTACATCCGGATGATGCTCCCCGTCTGGCAGAGGCCCTGGAGGCCTGTCAGCATGGGCGCAGCAACGGGCTTCGACTCGAGTACCGCATCCTGCACCATCAGGGCCATTACATCCGGCTGGAGGAGCGGGTCCGTCGCGACGAAGGGGGTCAACTGCTGGGGGTGGTTCGCCATCTGGATGCCGCCATGGCGTCCCTGGAGGATCGCCATGACACGGATCCCCTCACCGGCCTCGAGAGCCGCAGCCACTTCGAGCTGTTGCTGGATGAACGGCTGGCCAGCGAGAGCGGCAGTTTCTGTCTGCTGCAGTTCAGCGTGGATCACCGCAGCAAGATCCTGCAGTTGTTCGGGGAGGCGGCCTGCGACGCCATGCTGGCCAAGCTGGCCCGCATCGTGCGCCGCGAGCTGCGCCGGGAAGATCCCTTCGCCCGTTGGGACGAAGACGGCTTCATCCTGATGCTCTCCCAGACCGATCGGTTGAGCGGCCTGGAGATTGCCGAGCGGCTGCGTCTCGAGATCGCCGACGCCAGCCTGCTGCCCCAGCGCCCGGTGACCGTGAGCATCGGCCTGGTGCAGAGCCAGAGTGCCGAGCAGCTCGATCACCTGCTGGCCCGGTTGGCCTCCTGCCACGGTCAGGCGAAGCGGGAACACAACGCCGTGGTCGGCTGATGGCCAGTCACTGTCCGCGAACCCATTGACGCCGATGGACCCATCAGCGTCAATGGTTTTCAGTCAGCGCTCACTGACCTGCTGACGCTGGCAGACCCAGAGAGAAGCCAGCATCAGCAGGGCGCCCAGACCGAGCCTGAGCAGGTCGGTATCCTTTCCCCAGAGCACCAGATTGACCAGCAGACCCGCGGGGATCAAGGCGTTGTTCATGATGGCCAGCACGCCGCTGCTGACCAGGGTCGCCCCCTTGTTCCACAGGAAGTAGCCGAGCCCGGATGCCCCGACCCCCAGCCAGAAGAGGATGCCCCATTGCAGGGAGCTGGCGGGATATTGAGGTTTGCCCAGCAGCCACCAGGCGGGCAGGGCGATCACCAGGGCGCCCAGATAGAAGCAGCCGAACACCGCCAGCTGGGGCGGCTGCTCAGCCTCCCGGGCCAGCAGCACCTTGTAGCCTACCTGGCCCAGGGCGAAGCAGACGTTGGCGCCCTGCACCACCAGGAATCCCAGTACATAGTTTTCGGTCAGGCCGTCGAAACGGATGACGGCCGCCCCCAGCACCGCCAGCAGGGCCCCCCACAGATAGACAGGCTTGAAGCGCCCTTCCAGCAGGTCGTGGATCAGGGTGACATAGATGGGGGTGAAGATGGTGAACACCAGCACTTCCGGTACTGTCAATAGCAGGAAGGAGTGGTAGTAGAAGAGATACATGATGCCGAGCTGGATGGCACCGAGGGCCATCAGCTTGGCCACCAGATCGGGGCGCAGCCAGCGACGGCGCAGGAAGGGCAGAAACACCAGGCTGGCGAGCACGATGCGGGTCAGTACCGAGAAGTAGGCATCCACCTGACCGGCGAGGTAGACCCCGATCAGGCTGAAGGAGAAGGACCAGAGCAGGGTAACCCCTATCAAGTAGTTCATGTGATTGAATTGTCGTCAGTTGTCAATTTGGAGGGCGCTATGATGGCCGAGTTGGAAGGCGCGATCCAGCGTTTATGGGAAGGGTTGTCACAGATCGGAGCATTTGCCTTCGAGGCGAGCAACGGGGTCGGATCCGCCACCGACTGGTGCGGTCGCGGGGAGGGTGCCGTGGTGGTGACCGATCACCATGGGGGGTGGCTGTATGCCGAGACGGGTCGCTACACCACGCCCCATGGCCGGGAGCTGACCATGCACAACCGCTTCTGGTGGCAGCGCACCGCACGGGGGATCATGCTCTCCCACCTGCGCTACGAGCAGCCGGTGATGCTGTTCGAGCTGTTGCCCCGGGGGGACGGGCACTGGGTCACGGCCGAGCCTCACCTGTGCGGGCAGGATCACTACAGCGCCGAGCTGACCGAAACCGGCGAGGGTTTCCTGCTCGCCTGGCAGATAACGGGGCCGCGCAAGAACGAGTGGTTGAGTTATCGCTACGGAGCAGAGGCGCAGAGATAAAAAAACCGGCGCAGGGCGCCGGTAGAGGGGACAAATCGGAGGTTTTGTTAAAACGGTCCCAAAAACAGGAGAGATACACTCTCGTCACACACGCAGAGAGGGTCTTCAGGCATTCAGTGCATAGTTCAGCATGGCTTGCAGCTTGCTGTCGAAGAACCAGGGCAGCAGCAGCATCAGCAGACCCAGCACCCCGGCCAGCCGGTGGCGATACTGCCAGCCGGCTATCAGTACCAGACCGCCGCAGAGGGTGGTCAGGATGCCTGACATAGGGCAGCCTCCCGCTGTTGGCGGCGCTGCTGTGCCCACTGGTTGAGGGCGACCGAACCCAGGATCAGGGCCAGCGCCACGCCCGTGGTGGACTGGATCTGCTCGCCGAGGAACAGGGCTCCCAGCATGACGCCGAACAGCGGCACCAGGTAGTTGCTGAAGGAGGCGAAGGTCGGGCCCGCCTTCTGGATCAGCGCCATGTAGAGGAAGTAGACCAGGCCAGTACAGAAGATCCCCAGCATGGCGACGGCGCCCATGGCCTGCTGGCTCGGCAGGGTGAGGCTACTCAGGTCGGCAACGAAGGGCGCGGCCAGCAGCAGCTGGATGGCCGAGGAGATCAGGATGTTGCGGGCCACGACCACAGGATGGTCCTTGGCGAAGCGCTTGATCATCAGCAGGCCGATGGCGAAGCAGCTGGCACCGAACAGGATGGCCATGGCACCGAGCAGGCCGGCATTCATGCCGCTGGTCAGCTTGGGCCAGAACAGTACCAGCACGCCGATGAAGCCGATGATCACGGAGACGAGGCCGCCCTTGGTGATTCTTTCACCAGAAATAAACAAGGGAGCCGCCAGAATGGTCACAAAGGGGATACAACCCATGACCACGGCCGCGATGGCGCTGTCCACATACTGTTGTCCCCAGGCCACCATGATGAAGGGGATGGTGGCGTCGAGCAGGGCGATCAGCATATAGGTTCGCCAGGGCGTGTGTTCACTCTTGAGGCGCATGAACAGGCAGAGCAGACCCAGGGTCAGGCTGCCACACAGGGCGCGTCCGGCGGCCACCATGATGGGGGGCAGTTCAGCCACGGCCTGGTGCATGAAAATGAACTGGGAGCCCCACAACAGGCCGATCGCCAGCAACAACAGATAGCTACGCATTTGAATCTCCGATGTAATTCGCCTGCGCATTCTATGCAATCTGCTACTATGCCAAAAATGAATTGTCGTCATTCAACTATGGCCAATATCGATGGAACTGCCCCTCTCCCGCCTCGACCTCAACCTGCTCACCGTGTTCGACATGCTGATGCAGGAGCGCAACGTCACCCGTGCCGCCGAACGGCTGCACCTCTCCCAGTCCACCGTCAGCCATGCGCTGGGGCGCTTGCGCCAGGCGCTGGATGACCCGCTGTTCGTGATGAGTCGGCGCGAGATGATGCCGACCGAACGGGCCAAGGCGTTGGCGAGCCCGGTGCGCCAGGCGCTGGCCATGCTGGAGCAGGGGCTGCGTCAGGCCAAGGGATTCGACCCGGCAAGTGCGCGGCGGATCTTTCGCATCGCCACCCCGGGCTCGGTGGAGCACGGCCTGGTGCCGGTGCTGGTGGAGTGGATGGTGCAGCAGGCTCCCCACTGCCGACTGGAAGTGTGCGAGCTGGCGGACAGCGACTACGAGCGGGAGCTGGAGAAGGGGGAACTGGATTTGGTGATCGGGTTTGCCGGTGCCAACCACCTCTCGCCCCGGTTGTGGCGCGAGGAGTGGTTCAGCAATCCGCTGGTCTGTTTGTCTCCCCTCGGCAGCGCTCTGCCCGACATGCTGGGGCCGGGAGAACTGGTCAGCCGGCCCCACATCCACACCTCCAGCTGGGGCCACAGCCAGGCCATGGTGGATCTCTGGCTGGCCCGTTTCGGGGTGGAGCGGGAGCTGGGGGTCAGGCTGCCGAGCTTTATGGCGGTACCGCCGCTGATGGCGACCGGCCGTTACCTGGTGGTGGTGCCCGAGATGATCGGGCGCCACTTCTGTCGCCACTATCCGTTGCGCCTGCACCAGCTGGAACCCGCCATCCCCATCGTCTACCTGATGGCGGGCCACCCGCTCAGTGCCCATGACGAGGCGATCGGCTGGTTCAAGGGGTTGTTGCACCGGCTGGCGAGGGAGCGCTACGGCGCGGATGCGCTCGGCCATCCCACGCCGCAGGGGGCAGATCACGCCAATCCGGAGAAGTAGTCCAGCCCCATCGCCCCCTTCACCTCGGCCAGCACCTCGTCGGTGAGGGCCCGGGCCTGCTCGGTGCCCTGCTGCAACAGGCGCAGCAGCTGACGTTTGTCGGCGATGGCCGCCTCGCGCCGCTCCCGCATCGGGGCAAGCAGGGCCTGCAGGCAGTCGTTGAGTACCTGTTTGCAGCGCATGTCCCCCAGACCGCCGCGCTGGTAGTGGGCCTTCATCTCGGCCACCAGGGCCTTGTCAGGGTGGAAGGCATCCAGATAGGCGAACACCGTATTGCCCTCCACCTGACCCGGATCGCTCACCTTGAGGTGATTGGGGTCGGTATACATGGCGAACACCGCCTGCTTGATCTCGTCGCTCGACATGCCGAGTTCGATGGTGTTGCCAAGGGACTTGGACATCTTGGCCTTGCCGTCGATGCCGGGCAGGCGGCCGGTGTCGCTCAGGATGGGCTGGCACTCGGTCAGCACCTCTTTGCCAACCAGGGTGTTGAAGCGGCGCACTATCTCGTTGGTCTGCTCCAGCATGGGCAGCTGATCCTCGCCCACCGGCACGTGAGTGGCACGAAAGGCGGTGATGTCGGCGGCCTGGCTGACCGGATAGACGAGGAAGCCGGCGGGCAGGCTGCGCTCGAACCCTTTTTGCTGGATCTCGGCCTTCACCGTGGGGTTGCGCTCCAGCCGGGCGACGCTGACCAGGTTGAGGTAGTAGGTCGTGAGTTCGGCGAGGGCGGGCAGGGCGCTCTGCAGGCAGAAGGTGGTCTTGGCCGGGTCGAGGCCGGCGGCCAGGTAGTCGGCCATCACCTCCAGCACGTGGTCGGTCACCTTGGCCGGGTTGTGGCCGTTGTCGGTCAGCGCCTGCAGATCGGCGATCATGACGAACTGGCGGTAATGGTGCTGGGCGGCCACGCGCTGGCGCAGGGAGCCGACGTAGTGGCCGATGTGCAGTTTGCCGGTGGGGCGGTCGCCGGTCAGGATCACGGGGTTGTGCATGTCACTCTCTCCAGTGGGGTGAGCCGGGAGGCGACAAAGGGATGAAAACAATGACCGCCTCTCGGCGGTCACGGTGTTTTCTTTGGGAAATTTTACATAGAAAAGCAGTGCCGCCTGTTTAGAAGCAGCACCACCAGTAGTTGTGATTGAATGAGGTCATATTCATGGCAAATCACACTACGCCTGTTCGATCACTTCTGCAAGGGCACGACCAGCATGTCGCAGGGCACGGTATTCATCAGCTGGCGTGCGCTCGAGGTGAGCAGGCTCCAGAAGCTCTGGCGATGGCCGCACACCAGCAGGTCGATCTGGTAGTCCTTGACCGCCTGGTTGACCCGCTCGCTCAGATCGCCGCAGATCACCAATTTCTTCTCGATGGGGTAGTCCACCGAGGCGAGGAAGGCTTCCAGCTTCTCCTTCGCTTCGGCGATCACCTGGTCCTGCACGTTGTCGATGTCGATGTCGATCATCTCGGTGTAGAGATCCTTGAGGTCCACATCCACATGGATCACCGACAGCTTGGCGCCGTTGGAGCGGGCCCGGTCGACCGCCTTCTCGATCACCTTGCGGTTGTCTTCCGACAGGTCGATCGCGGCCAGTACGTGTTTGTAATAGGTTCCATTCATGGGAGTTCTCCTCACTGATCCTGGGTCCACTATACCAATGTCTGCTGAAACTAAAACGGCATCGTCGCCACAGTTTCAGGATTTGCCTGACCCCGAACCGGAAGGCGTAGAGGTGCAGGTGGCCGGGGAGTGCATATTTTGAACAGGAGTTTGACGCCGGTCACAGGCGTGCTATTGCCCCCGAGAAGGTGGGGAAATAGGATGTGCCCGTGCTTCGCAATGAACACAAAACAACAAAAAGCATCTGAATACCGCTTTGGGGAGCCTCGCGCTCCCTTTTGTTTTTCTGCCCTCTTCCAGTCCATATCCCGTCCGACATCAAGGTAATCGTGCCCCCCTTGGTTATGCTGTAGCCAGTTCCCTTGGCAAAACGACCAGGGCTCCTCACCTGCAACCGGGTGACGCTGTCATGGCCGTTTCTCATGTCCCACCGATGCACCGGAGAGTCCTTCATGATCATTCATCCCCAGATCCAGGGTTGTGTTGCCCGCAATTGCCACCCCATGGGTTGTCGCGCCGCCGTGCTGCAACAGATCGAACAGGTGCGGGCGGCGGGGCCGTTCAACGGGCCGAAACGGGTGCTGGTGCTGGGGGCATCGTCCGGTTTCGGGCTGGCGTCCCGGATCGCGCTCACCTTCGGCGCCGGGGCCGATACCCTGGGCGTCTCGTTCGAGCGGGGTCCCTCCGACAAGGGGCTCGGCAGTGCTGGCTGGTACAACAACATCTGGTTTCGTCAGGCGGCGGAGCAAGCCGGTCGCATCGCCGTCAACCTGATCGGAGATGCCTTCTCCGACACCATGCGCCAGCAGGCCATCGACGTCATCCGCCAGCGACTCGGGCAGGTGGATCTGGTGGTCTATTCGCTGGCGAGCGGAGTCAGGGTGATGCCGGATGGCACACAGGTACGCTCGGTGCTCAAGACCACAGGCCAGCCGCTGCAAGGCTGGGGGCTGGATCTGGAGCACGATGCGCTGGTGCAGCAGTCGCTGGTGCCAGCCACCCCGGAGGAGATCCGCGACACCGTCACCGTGATGGGGGGCGAGGACTGGCAGCGCTGGATGCAGGCATTGCAGCAGGCGGATTGCCTGGCCCCCGGCGCCCGGACCGTTGCCTACTCCTATATCGGCCCCGAGTCCACCTATCCCCTCTATCGGGACGGCACCATCGGCTATGCCAAGGAGCACCTGCACGCCACCGCCGAGACCATCAACCTGCAACTTGCCGGGATTGGCGGTCATGCCTGGGTGTCGGTCTGCAAGGCGCTGGTGACCAAGGCGAGCGTGTTTATTCCGGTGCTGCCTGTCTATCTGGGCCTGTTGATGGGGGTGATGAAGGAGCGTGGTGTCCACGAGGGCTGCATCGAGCAGATGCAGCGGCTGTTTGCCGACAAGATGTACGGGCCCAGAGGGGTCGTCGCCGATGGCAACCGGCTGATCCGGATGGATGACCACGAGCTTGAGCCAGCGGTGCAGGCCGCCGTCTCGGCACTCTGGCCCAAGGTGACGCCGGAGAACTTCCGCACCCTGGGGGATTTTGCCGGGTTGCGCCAGGAGTTCATGCAGCTCAACGGCTTCGAGCTGCCGGGGGTGGATTACGGTGCGCCGGTGAACGTGGCGTCACTCACTGAGCTGACGCCCTGACACCCGCACGAGGGGCATCAGGCGACGTTGCAGGCCAGTTCAGGGGAAAGGTGGGGAGACTGGGCCAGCACGGTCTGGTTGCGCCCCTGGCGTTTCGCCTGATACATGGCCATGTCGGCCCGATGGATGAGCTGGCTCAGGCTGTCATCCTGCGTCGAGCGTTCCGCCACTCCGATGCTGATGGTCATGTGGGGGGCGGCCAGGTAGGCGATCCGGCTTCTCAGCTGCTCCGCCAGCCGCCAGCAGGTGGCCCCGTCCTGGGTCATGGCCACCAGAAATTCTTCCCCGCCCCAGCGCCCGATCAATTGCTGGTCCGGTGCCCAGTTCTTGAGCTCCCTGGCCAACTGCCGGATAGCCTGATCCCCCGCCTGGTGACCATGCTTGTCGTTGATCTGCTTGAAGTGATCGATGTCGATGATGAGCAGGGTCAGGGGCGTTTCGTGCAGCCACTGTTGACCCAGTCTCTCCAGCAGGGCGCGTCGGTTGGGCAGCCCGGTCAGCTGATCGAAGGTGGCTAGCTTGTAGAGGTGGCGCGAGCTGCGGTGGAGCCTGCGGGTGGTGAGCCCGAGCAGGATCAGGGCGACGGCCAGCAGCACCAGCAGCAGCAATTGGTAGTAGCGGGCACTCTGCTGGTAGAGCAGTTGCTGGCGCTTGTTCTCGTTCTTCTGCTGCAGCGCGCGATTGCTGGCCTCGCTGCGAGCCAGATCCATCTCGACCTGGAAGGCGGCCGCGTGCTGGCTCAGGGTCTGGTTGAAGTGCTGCTTGTAGTACTGCATGTAGCGGGTCATGGCCCCGTAGGCCTCGGGGTAGCGGCCCAGATCGGCCAGTAACCTGGCCTGCATCGCCCGACCATCCATGGAGAGAGGGGCGGTGTGCTCCATCAGCAGTTGCAGGGCCAGCTGCTTCTCGCCACGACCCAGCAGGGTTCTTGCCCTGATCTCGGTCAGACGGGAGGCCGCCTGCGGGCTATCCAGCCTGTCATAGATGGCTTGTGCCTCCTCCAGGCTGCGCCAGGCTGAGTGCCAGTCCGCCCGTGCGTTGAACACCATGGCCTGGTAGCCGAGGACGATGGCACGATAGTGGGGTGACAGGCTCGGCGTGGCCAGCAGGGTATCGAGCAACTGGCTGGCTCTGGCAGGCTGGCCCATGTCGATGTAGAGCCTGGCCATGTTGGCCCGGATGATGGCCTGGCTGTTGGGTTCGTTGAGCTGCACCATCTGGCCGAGGGCATCCTGATAATAGGTCTCGGCCTCACGGTAGAGATTGAGGTCCGCATAGAGATTGCCGAGGGTCATCAGCAGACGGCCGCACTGCAAGGTGGAGAGGACGGAACCCGGCTCTTTCTGCTTGAGGTGATAGGCGGTCTTGAGCTCGAGGATCGCCTCTTTCATCTGCTGGGTACGGTAGAGGGCGAGCCCGTTGAGGGCATGCCACTCCGAGACCTGCCTGGGGTGATGCCGGACCGCCGGCCAGAGCTGGGTGAGCAGCTCGAGCGCCTGATCCGGCGTATCGGCATCCAGGGTCAGGGCAATCTGCTGCAACCGGAAGTCGAGCAGGCGAAGGGTCTCCTGCTGGGCATTGGCCAGACCGCGGGCGCGGGCATTGTCGCGCTGTGCCTGGGGATAGCGGCCAAGGGCTGCCTGGGCCAGGGACCTGGCGTAGAACAGTTCCATATCCTGCTGGGGACTGGCGTCGAGGCGCTGCAGATAGCCGACGGGATCGCGCGCCGCCTGCAATTCAGCCTCTTTCAGCAAGGAGGGAGCTGCCTGCAACTGGGTCATCCAGAGCAGCGCCAGTGCCATTATGAATCTCATTGAATCCTTTCCCCGACCAATGGCGCCATCATAATGGCTGATGTCATCTACACCATGTTTCTTTGCTTCTCTATAACCGTATGGGGGAGAGGATGAGGTGAAAAGTCGTCGCAACTGCGGGGTGCGTCGGTTGTCTCTGGTTGCGTCAGGATGCAACAGTGGCGACAATCGTGGGCAAATCACAGTGGAGAATCATCATGTTGGCCAAAGCCATGATCGAGAAGTTGAACGAGCAGATTAATCTTGAATTCTATTCCTCCAACCTCTACCTGCAGATGAGCGCCTGGTGCGAGGACAAGGGCTTCGAGGGGGCCGCCACCTTCCTGCGCCAGCATGCGGTCGAGGAGCGCCAGCACATGGAGCGCCTGTTCACCTACGTGAGCGAGACCGGCGCCATGCCGGTGCTGGGGGCCATCGAAGCGCCTCCCCACGAATTCAAGTCCCTGGGTGACATCTTCCGCACCACCCTGGAGCACGAGTATCACATCACCAAGTGCATCAACGGTCTGGCCCACGTCGCCTTCACCACCCAGGATTACTCCACCTTCAACTTCCTGCAGTGGTACGTGGCCGAGCAGCACGAAGAGGAGAAGCTGTTCAAGAGCATCGTCGACCGTCTGAGCCTGGTGGGCGAGGATGGCAAGGGCCTCTATTTCATCGACAAGGAGCTGGCCGAGCTGGCCAAGGGCGCCCCGGCCAGCATCATGGACGGCAACGCCTGATAGTCGTGGACACTTAGTGTTCAGTCAGTACAATGACGGCCCCTTGTAAAGGGGCCGTTTTCTATTTGCAGGTGTCCTTGTACCGCTGTGCTGGTGTCTGCCGGGTACAATGACGGTCCTTTAAGGTAAAGGGGCCGTTTTTCTTTTGATGGGTGAGTGACGATGAAACAGGTGGATGTGGTGGTGATCGGTGCCGGGGCGGCCGGATTGATGTGTGCGGCCCAGGCTGGCTACCGGGGTCGCTCCGTGCTGGTGCTCGACAACGCCAAGAAGCCGGGCCGCAAGATCCTCATCAGCGGCGGCGGTCGCTGCAACTTCACCAATCATCAGGCGGGTCCCCATGCCTTCCTTTCGGCCAACCCCCACTTCTGCAAATCGGCGCTGGCGCGCTATACCCAGCAGGATTTCATCGATCTGGTGGACAGGCATGGCCTGAACTACCACGAGAAGACGCTGGGCCAGCTCTTCTGCGACGACAGCGCCAAGGATATCGTCGACATCCTGCTGACCGAGTGCGACTGGGCTGGCGTGACCCTGCAGTTCCAGACCGAGATCCTCACCGTCAGCAAGACAGATGAAGGCTTCGTGCTCGACACCAGCAAGGGGGAGATCGCCTGCTCGTCGCTGGTGGTCGCCACCGGCGGCCTCTCCATGCCGAAACTCGGTGCTACCCCTTACGGCTTCAAGCTGGCGGAGCAGTTCGGCCTCACCGTGCTGCCGACTCGCGCCGGGCTGGTGCCCTTTACCCTGCATCAGGCCGACAAGGAGGCCTTCGCCGATCTGGCGGGGGTCAGCCTGCCGGTGGCGGTGACCGCCGAGGACGGCACCCGCTTCAAGGAGGCCATGCTGTTCACCCATCGCGGCCTCTCCGGCCCCGCCATCCTGCAGATCTCCTCTTTTTGGCTGGCGGGGGAGAAGATTCACATCAACCTGCTGCCGGATCTCGACATTCCAGAGACCCTCAAGACCTGGGCCCAGGCCCATCCTGCCCAGGAGCTGAAAACCGTGCTGGGGCGCGAGCTGCCCAAGCGCTTCGTCGACAAGCTGGTGGAGCTGGGATGGCTGGTGAGCAAGCCGATGCGCCAGTACAACGAACGGGAGCTGGAGGCGGTGGCCACCCTGCTGGGGGATTGGCAGATCCTGCCCAACGGCACCGAAGGGTATCGCACCGCCGAAGTGACCCTGGGGGGAGTGGATACCAACGAGCTCTCCTCCAAGACCATGGAGGCGCGCACCGTGCCCGGCCTCTACTTCATCGGCGAAGTGGTCGATGTGACCGGCTGGCTCGGTGGTTACAACTTCCAGTGGGCCTGGTCGTCGGGCTGGGTGGCAGGCCAGTACTGCTGAGGGATGCCGCATCCTTGCTGTGAATAGTCCCGTCAGCGGCCTCTCGGGTGACAACTTCCAGTGGGCCCGGTCGTCGGGCTGGGGGAGAGGCCGTACTGCTGACAAAGAGGCTCAGCGGATGAGTCCGAGCGGATCGGGCCGTGTCAGGCGGCCCGAGTGATGGAACCAGACGCGGCCTGCTCAGGCCGCGTTTTTTATGGTCGGTCGCTGGTTGGCCTCTAGCCTCTCCTGATATTGGGCAGGAAGGCGGTCAGCAGGCCAATAAGGGGCAGATAGGCGCAGACCTGATAGACGGTTTCGATGCTGGTGGCATCGGCCAATTTGCCCAGCAGGGCGGCCCCTATCCCTCCCATGCCGAAGGCGAAGCCGAAGAAGAGGCCTGAAATGGTGCCGACCTTGCCGGGTACCAGATCCTGGGCGTAGACCAGGATGGCGGAGAAGGCCGACGCCAGGATGAGGCCGATGACGATCGACAGCACCGAGGTCCAGAACAGGTCGACGTGGGGCAGCAGCAGGGTGAAGGGAGCGACGCCGAGGATGGAGATCCAGATCACCCGCTTGCGACCGATGCGATCGCCGAGCGGCCCGCCGAGCACTGTCCCTGCCGCGACGGCAAACAGGAAGGCGAACAGATAGAGCTGGGCGCTCTCCAGCGACAGGTGGAACTTGTCCATCAGGTAGAAGGTGTAATAGCTGCTCAGGCTGGCCATGTAGAAGAACTTGGAGAACATCAGCAGACCGAGGATAGCCAGTGACCAGCCAATCTGGCGGCGGCTCAGGCCGGTGCCGGCATGGGCCCTCATCCGCCGATGGAAGCTGGCGGCATGGTGGCTGGACCAGCGGCCGACGAAGCTGAGCACGATGACCCCGATGAGTGCGAACAACGAGAACCAGGCCGCACTACCCTGTCCCTTCGGCACTATGATGAGCGCCGCGAGCAGGGGGCCGATGGCCGATCCCAGATTGCCGCCGATCTGGAACAGAGACTGGGCCAGACCGGGCTGGTTGCCGGCCGCCATGCGGGCGACCCGGGAGGATTCCGGGTGGAAGACGGAGGAGCCCATGCCGATCAGCATGGCCGACAACAGCACGGCGCCAAAGCTGCCTGCCTGCGACAGGTAGAGCAGCCCCACCAGCGTGAAGCCCATGCCCAGAGGCAGGGAGTAGGGCATGGGTCTGCGGTCGGTATAGAGGCCGATCAGGGGTTGCAGCAGCGAGGCCGTGAACTGGTAGGTGAGGGTGATGAGACCTATCTGGGTGAACGACAGATCGAGCCCCAGCTTCAGGAGGGGATAGATGGCCAGCAGTACCGACTGCATCATGTCGTTCAACAGGTGCGAGAAGCTGATGGCGGCGATCACCGGATAAGCGGTGGTAGTCGAGTTGTCCACCGCGGGCGGGGCGGTGATCGGGGTGTCGGTACTCAAGGTTTTGTCCATGGCTGGGGTATCACTCCCTCTACCATGCCCTATCCCGGCGTATCTGGACATAACCAAAGTGGGCGAACGCCCGGATTGCGTTCGCGTGGCGCGCAGGCCGTTCATGCTGACGGCGTGTGGATGGCTGGTCAGATCTTGTGCTTGGCGCGGGGCGGATTAGTATAGAAGGCCTGCCGCCGTTATCCGGCCCATCACCCGCCATGGAGGGAACATGTTCGAAAGCCTGGGTGTCATCAACGTCTGGACCTATCTGGTCGGTCTCTTCTTCATCATCATCGCCCCGGGCCCGAACTCCCTCTACGTGCTGCGAACCGGTGCCGTGCGCGGCATAGGCCCGGGTTATCGCGCCGCCCTCGGCGTCTTCGTCGGCGATGCCATCCTCATTTTCTGCGCCTATCTGGGGATCGCGTCCCTCATTCGCACCACCCCATTACTGTTTACCCTGGTGCGCTATCTGGGCGCCATCTACCTGCTTTATCTGGGGGTGAAGATCCTGCACGCGAACTTCATCGCCAAAAAGGCGGGACCGGCGTCCGAGATGGATCCCGGTGAGCGCTATTTTACCAAGGCCCTCACCCTGAGCCTCACCAATCCCAAGGCGATTCTGTTCTACGTCTCTTTCTTCGTGCAGTTCATCGACTTCAGCTATGCCCACACCTGGATATCCTACCTGGTGCTGGCTGGCATGCTGGAAGCGATGAGCTTCGTCTACCTGACCCTGCTGATCTTCGGCGGTACCCTGATGGCCCGCTTTTTCCGTCAGCGCCAGACGGCGGCCCGTCTCGGCAACGGCCTTATCGGCCTCTTCTTCATGGGGTTTGCGGCCAGGCTGGCGACGCTCTCCTCCTGACCCTGGGGATTGCTGACCGTCCGGTGTCGGGCACCTAGTCTGGCCAGCAATCCTTGCCCACGGGGATGAAGCGGGACTGGTAGACGATGAGCTTCTGGTTGCCCGGCTGATTGATCCCGGGATTGTGGTAGGTCTCCCCGGGCAGCAGGTACTTGCTGTCCGCCTCGCTGTCCGCCTGCTGGCAGCCCCGTTTCACCATGAACTCGAAATAGGTGTTGCCGGTATTGGTGATGGTGCTCTGTGCCGGGTCCAGCTGGTATGCAAAACGTGACTGACGCGGACGCACCACCAGGATGGACTGCAGGGCCAGCTTCACCTCGACGGTTCCCCGGTGCTGCGTCTGGCTGCCTTCATCCACCTGGGCTGCCGGTGACTCGGTGAAGGTGATGCGGTAGTAACGCTCATGGTCATCGGCGGGCCCCTTGTAGTAGAACTTGACGTTCTGGGCATGTCTGGCGTGCAGGGTGAAGCGCCTGGGGGCAAACAGCAGCTCACCGGGGACGGTGGGCAGTGTTCTGCCTCTGGCCGTGGGATCGCTGATTTTTTCCATCTGTATGTCGTACAGCTTGGGTGAAGCACTGTTGTTGGTCAGGGTTCTGGTAATGAACTCCTGCTCTGGCGCCATGGCAAGAGTCATGGCGCCGATGTCGAGGGCGGCGGCCTGTGAGGCCAGCAAGCCGCCCAGCAAGGGCCAAAGTAGACGATGCATGTTGTACTCCATGGTCAGCGCCAGGTCCCCTTGATGGTGATGGTGCCGCTTTGTTCCACCTCGCCTTCCCACATCTCGTCGCCCATGGTGCGCTGCACCATGGGATCGGTCAGGTCGAATTCCAGCGCCAGTTTGTAAAACCGGGTGATGCCCTGGCCGTTGACGGGATCATTCCACTCCTGCGGTGGTTGATTGTCCTGTATTCCGAGGGTGCGAATATCCACCGGTGTGCGATCGCAGCGAATGGCGTGCCGTGAACCCGCGCCATGAACCACCGAATCGAATACCAGCCTGGTAGGGATGGGGACGGCCTGTTCAGGTGCGAAGGAGCCTGCCGGATAGAAAGGGAAGGTGCGAACAAGTCCCTGATATGAGATCATGTTTGTCATCTGGAGCCATGAAAAAGGGTTCATCATGAGTCATCAGCTCACCTTCGCCGACAGTGAATTCAGCAGTAAGCGCCGTCAGACCAGAAAAGAGATTTTCTTGTCCCGCATGGAGCAGATTCTGCCATGGCAAAACATGGTGGAAGTCATCGAGCCGTTTTATCCCAAGGCTGGTAATGGCCGGCGACCTTATCCGCTGGAAACCATGCTACGCATTCACTGCATGCAGCATTGGTACAACCTGAGCG